>NZ_CAKJTP010000010.1:1056-35632 GCF_917627335.1 Protofrankia sp. CiT1
CTACCCGGGCGGATCGTCCCCAGTACCGCCGTCCACACGATCGCCCGGCTGGCTCCCTGCGCCGGACACGCCCGACGGCTCATCGGGGACGACCGCTTGCGCCGGCTCCGATCCGTCCCTGGGCTCAGTCGCGTCGCCGGTACCGGCGGACTCCGAGGAGCGGCCGGAGGCTTCCTCAGCGCGGTCCGCGGCAGGGAGCGCCCGGGCGAACGCGGGGCGTACCAGCCGAGGTTTGGCGACGGCCGGCTCACCAAAGTCCGCCCGGCGCATCCGGCAGTACACCGTCTGGAACTCGCCGGCCGCGCGGCTGATACCGAGGTCAGCCGCCGCGGACAGATAGGCGAGGGCGTCGGCCCGGTCCATCCCAAGACGGGTGGACAGAAAAAGCAAAGCCGACCGGGTCGCCCGGCGGACGGCATGCGCGAGATCGGCGTGTGCCCCCAGCGTAATCCAATGGGTGTCGGTCTCGACAAAAGGTTCGCGCAGCGCACCAAGAACAGCCTCGGCCGCGGCTGCCTTCAGGACGGTCAGCCGGAAGGTCGCCCGCAGCGGCCCCTCCAACGCGACCGCGGTGGCCTTTCCCGCACCCAGGGAATAATGTGGGTCACCAACGGCAAACAATGCGCCGGGAACCTCTACCGGGAGAAACAACCGGGCACCGGCACCGAGTTCACCGCAGTCAAGAGCGCCCCCGTACGTTCCGACCGAGGTCGAACGAAGCGGCCCGGCACCGTTGATCGCGACCGACATGATTCCCATGAACGGTGACAGCGGAAAACGCACCTTCCGGCCCTCAGCTCCGCCCAGCGTGGCGAAGAGCCGGCCCCGGCGCCGTTCGACGGCACAGAAGCTGCTCGCTGTCCGGAACGCCGTCCAGTTACGGGCGGTCGCGGCGGGACCGGGAGGAGCGTTCTCGGGAAACTCCCCGGCGAGCAGTCCCGCGCCATGACGGATCGACACCACGCCGTACCTGGCCCGCGGGTGCAGCGAAACCACATCCACCCGCAGCAGGTCGCCGGGGTCAGCACCGCGGACGTACACCGGTCCGGTCACCACATGCGGACCGTCCACACCGAACCGATGCGGAATTCCCGAAGCGGCGATCATGCGAGCGTCATCGAGGACCTCGGATGTCGACACGCCGAACCGCGCGAAGAAGGCGTCCGGGTCACGCCCCTGATCGTCGAGGATCCCCTCCTGGCTGACCGTGTCGACCGTCACCGTGGCACCGGACTCCACGCTCAGCACCGGCCGTGTCTCAGCGGTCGGCACCTGACCCCACATGACTGTCTCAGGGGTGGACGGGAGATAGTGTTTTCCGTCTACTTTTCCCTTGCCCGGTTGCAGCGCCACTACAGCGCTACCACCGCGACGCCCGCGGCCACCCGCGGCGCCCCGGACGACAGACCCGTTCGTGACGGCCGACCGCCTCAGCCACCGGGCCGGGACGGCTTCCCGACAAGGAGCCCCGACCTGCGATCTGGTCATCACGTGGCACGGGCGTCAGATTCGCAGTGAAACATGACACATCTGTTTCTGACATGTTGCAGTCCTATGCATCCCCCTTCAGGTATCGATACCCCTTCAAGCATCGCTGCCTACCCATGCCCCAGTGCCCACCCATGCCACCCATGGCACCCGGCACCCGGCCCCGTCGACCGGCGCGCGCCCGCCAGGCCGGCCTTCAGGGACGGGTGAGCAGCAGCGAGCCGACCGCGTCGACCTCGGCGGTCCAGCCGGAGCGCACCAGGCAGTTCGCCTCGACGAACTCGATGACCGCCGGCCCCGTGACACCGTCACCCGGTCCCAGCGCCGCGCGGGGCACGACATCCACCTCCTGCCAGGAACCGTCCAGGTGAACAGAGCGCCGGCCACGCACCGCGGCGGGATCGGCGGCCGGCGCGGTCAGCCGGGGACGCCGGCCCGGCAGTGCCGCCACCATGCGGACGGCCACCACTTCCACCTCCCGATCCGGTGCCACATGCCCGTACCTGCGCATGTGCTCGGCCTCGAACCCCGCCTGCACCCGGCTGGCGGAAACCGCACCGCTGGACTCTGTCAACCCGCAGGCGGACGCGGCCACGATCGTCAGCTCATGCGACTGGCCGGTGTACCGGCAGTCGACCTGACGCTCCACCGTGAGCGCGGCGGCGTCCGCCGTACCCACCGCAGCCTGGACGGTCCGGGTGAGCTCGGCGAAAGCGGCGGTCAGGTCAACCTCGGTGAGAGGGCCGCGCAACGCGCGCAGGTAGTCCCGGCGGACGCCGCCGAGCGCAAGACCCAGCGCGGAAAGCACGCCGCAGGCCAGCGGTACCAGCACCCGGCGCATCCCCAGTTCCTCGGCCAGCGCGCAGGCATGGGTCCCACCGGCTCCGCCGAAGGCCACCAGGGTCAGTTCCCGCGGATCCAGCCCGCGTTCCACCGAGACCACCCGCAGTGCCCGGACCATCTCCGCGTCGGCGACCGCCACCACGCCGGCCGCCGCGGACACCGCCGACAGGGCCGCCGTCCCCGGTGTCCCCACCGCCGCTCCCACCGCCGTGCCAAGGCCTGCCAACGCCTTCTGCGCGGACGCCCGGGACAGGACGACCTCGCCGCCGAGATTCGCGCCGTCAGCCAGATAGCCGAGCACCAGGTCCGCGTCGGTGACCGTCGGCTCCACGCCCCCGCGGCCGTAGCAGGCCGGGCCGGGATCAGCACCGGCCGAGCGTGGCCCGACCCGCAGGGCACCGCCGGAATCCACCCACGCCACCGACCCGCCGCCGGCGCTCACCGAGTGCACGTCGACCGTGGGCAAGGTGATCGGTACACCGGCCAGCACCGACTCGCCGGTGGTCTGCGCACGTCCCCCCAGTACCGGCGCGACATCGGTGGACGTTCCGCCCATGTCGAAGGTGAGCAGATCGGTCACGCCCGACAGGCCCGCGACGTACGCGGCACCGACCACGCCAGCGGCCGGCCCCGAGAGCACACAGGCGGCGGCGTGCCCGGCCGCGGTCTCAAGATCCACCACACCCCCGGAGGACTGCATGACCAGGGGCACCGGCAGCCCAGCGGCCACGCACCGGCGGGCGAGCGCCCGCAGGTAAGCCGACAGCTTCGGCGTCAGGTAGGCGTCGGCGACGGTGGTGGCGAACCGCTCGTACTCCCGGAACTGCGGGAGAACCTCGTGCGAAGCCACCACGGTGACCCCCGGCAGGCCGCTCCGCAGCGCATCGGCGACCTGGCGCTCGTGCTCGGGATGGAGAAAGGAGAACAGCAGGCACACGGCCACGGCCTGAAGACCGTCAATAGCCGCGAGGGCGGTGGCGACCTGCCGCGGAGCCTCGGGGTCCAACGCGACGACCACACCGGCGGGACCGGTACGCTCCACGACGGTGTAACGGAGCTCGCGCGGCACCAGCGCCGGCGGGTGATGGCGGGTGAGATCGTAGAGAGCCGGTCGGTTCTGCCGGCCGATCTCGATGATGTCGGCGAACCCCCGCGTGGTCACCAGAGCGGTCCGCGCACCCCGCCGCTCCAGCAACGCGTTGGTGGCGACCGTGGTGCCGTGGGCGAACCGCTCGACCGTCCCAGGCTCGGTGGCCAGACCTGCCCCGCGGACGGCACCGAGCACCCCCACGGATGGGTCGGCGGGCACCGACGGCACCTTCGCGGAAACCAGCCGGCCGCCGTCATCGACAGCGACCAGGTCGGTGAAGGTCCCACCCACATCGACCCCGAGCCACATCGCCACACGGGGAATACTCGCACGGTGACGAACGTGTCTTCGCGCCCGTCTCAGCGCCTGCTCGCGGAGCTCGCTCGCGGGGTCTGCGCAACCGCCCCTCGCGAGGCCTGCGCACCCACCCGTAGCCTGCGGATACCCGCGGCAAGGACGGTCCCTGCCACATATTTGGCACACTTACCATGCCCGTGGCCTGTCTCACTGGTCACAGCGTTCGGACAGATCAAGTAAGGCCTGCGAGTAGCCTGAGCACACGACAACGGAAGGGCCCGCGCGGCGGGCCATAACAGAGGGTAGATAGAGGGGAACGCCCCCGTGACAGCACCGACGGTACCCGAGTCCGGACCCGACTTCGGCCCCAACGAGTGGCTGGTATTTGAGATCTACCAGCAGTATCTCGCGGACCCTGAGAGTGTTTCGCCGGAGTGGCGCGAGTTCCTCTCCGACTATCAACCGGGCGAGGTGAACGGGCAGCCGGGTACGGCCGAGCCCGTCCCCCCTGTTGTCATAGCTGGTTCCGTGCCACGGCCAGGCCAACTGGACGCCACCCCCACCGACCAGCCGCGCGGCACGGTGATCAACACGGCCGCGGCCGCGGCTGCGGCCACGCCTGCCCGGCCACCGGCATCCGGGCAGGCCGTGCCAGTCCCGACGAACGGCGTCCCCACGTCGCCGCTGCGCGGTGCCGCCGCCCGGGTAGCCGCCAACATGGAGACGTCCCTGCACGTCCCGACGGCGACGTCGGTACGCGCGGTCCCGGCCAAGCTGCTCGCGGACAACCGGATCGTCATCAACCGGCACCTGGCTCGGTCCCGTGGCGGCAAGGTCTCGTTCACCCATCTGATCGGGTATGCGATGGTCAAGGCGCTCGAGACGGCGCCGGCCATGAATCACTCGTACGCTGAGATCGCCGGCAAGCCGACCCTCGTCGAGCCGGAGCACGTCAACCTCGGGCTCGCCATCGACCTGATCAAGGGAACCTCCCGGCAGCTGGTGGTTGCCGCGGTCAAGCAGGCCCAGGCCATGGATTTCAGCCAGTTCTGGCTCACCTACGAAGACCTCGTCCGGCGTGCCCGCACGAACAAGCTCACCGCCGACGACTTCACCGATGTGACGATCACCCTGACCAACCCCGGTGGCATCGGCACCGTGCACTCGGTCCCGCGCCTGATGCAGGGGCAGGGAACAATCATCGGCGTCGGCGCCATGGAGTACCCGGCCGAGTTCCAGGGGGCGTCCACCGAAACCCTGTCGAAGCTGGCAGTCTCAAAAATCATCACGTTGACCAGCACCTATGACCACCGGATCATTCAGGGTGCGCAGTCCGGCGAATACCTGCGCCGGATGCACCAGCTCCTGCTCGGCGAGGACGGTTTCTACGAGGAGATCTTCCGCTCGCTGCGCATACCGTACGAACCGGTGCGCTGGGTCACCGATATCACCTCGTCCCACGATGGCGATCTTGACCACGGTACCCGGGTACTCGAACTGATCCATGCCTACCGGGTGCGCGGACACCTGATGGCCGACACGAACCCCCTTGAGTTCGCCATCCGCAGCCACCCTGACCTCGACATCATCAGCCATGGCCTGACCCTGTGGGACCTCGACCGCGAGTTTCCCGTCGACGGCTTCGCCGGCCACCGCCGGATGACGCTACGCGACATTCTTGGTGTCCTGCGGGACTCCTACTGCCGCCGGGTCGGTATCGAGTACATGCACATCCAGGAGCCCGACGAGCGGGTCTGGATCCAGCAGCGGGTCGAACGGGCCGCCGAGCGCCCCGACCCGGCCGAGCAGCTGCACGTCCTGGAGCGGCTCGGCGCGGCCGAGGCGTTCGAGTCGTTCCTGCAGACCAAATACGTGGGCCAGCGGCGATTCTCGCTCGAAGGCGCGGAGTCGGCCATCCCCCTGCTCGACGAGGTACTCCAGCGGGCCGCTGAAGCGGGCATGGACGAGGTCACCCTCGGAATGGCGCACCGCGGCCGGCTGAACGTGCTGGCGAACATCGTCGGCAAGTCCTACCGGCAGATCTTCGCCGAGTTCGAGGGCTACGTCGACCCGCAGACGGCGCACGGTTCGGGCGACGTCAAGTACCACCTCGGCGCGGAGGGCATCTACACCAGCCCGGACGGTCGCCAGGTGCCGATCTCGCTGGTGTCCAACCCGTCCCATCTGGAGGCGGTCGACCCGGTGCTGGAAGGTGTCACCCGGGCCAAGCAGGACATGCTCAACAAGGGTCCCGAGGGCTTCACGGTGCTGCCGGTGCTCGTCCACGGGGACGCCGCCTTCGCCGGCCAGGGCGTGGTCGCCGAGACGTTGAACCTCTCGCAGCTGCGTGGGTACCGCACCGGCGGGACCGTGCACGTCGTCATCAACAACCAGGTCGGGTTCACCACGTCACCGATCGCCAGCCGGTCGTCGGTATACGCGACCGACGTCGCCCGGATGGTGCAGGCCCCCATCTTCCATGTGAACGGGGACGACCCCGAGGCGTGTGTACGAGTCGCGCGGCTGGCCTTCGAGTACCGGCAGGCGTTCCACAAGGACGTCGTCATCGACATGGTGTGCTACCGGCGGCGCGGGCACAACGAGATGGACGAGCCGTCGTTCACCCAGCCGCTGATGTACGACACGATCGCCACGAAGCGGTCGGTCCGTAAGCTCTACACCGAAGCGCTGATCGGCCGTGGTGACATCACGCTGGCCGAGGCCGAGCAGGCCATGAAGAGCTACTCGGTACAGCTGGAGAAGGCGTTCGCCGAGACCCGTGACACCAGCCAACGCCCAGCTCACGGGCCTCGGCTGGTGACGACTCCAGCGGAGGCCGCGGCGGCTGCCGCCGTGTCCACCGCCGTGTCGCTGGACGCCATCAAGATGATCATAGATACCCAGACCGCCCTGCCGGCCGGATTCACCGTTCATCCGCGGCTGCGCCCGCAGCTCGAGCGCCGGGCACAGATGATCGCGACTGGGACGATCGACTGGGCGTGCGCCGAGACCATCGCCTTCGGCTCGGTCCTGCTCGACGGCCGGCCTATCCGCCTTGCCGGGCAGGACAGCCGGCGCGGTACCTTCGGCCAGCGGCACGCCGTTCTGGTCGACCGGCACAGTGGCGAGGACTACTGCCCGCTGAAGTCGTTGGAGGCCGAGGAGGGCGCCGGCACCTTCTACGTCCACGACTCGCTGCTGAGCGAGTTCGCGGCGATGGGCTTCGAGTACGGCTACTCGGTGGCTCGCCCGGAAGCGCTCGTGCTGTGGGAAGCCCAGTTTGGCGACTTCGCGAACGGGGCACAGTCGATCATCGATGAGTTCATCGCGGCGGGCGAGGCCAAGTGGGGCCAGCGCAACTCGGTCGGCCTTCTGCTCCCGCACGGCTACGAGGGGCAGGGCCCGGACCACTCCTCCGCCCGCATCGAACGCTTCCTGTCGCTGTGCGCCGAGAACAACATGCTGGTGTCCGCTCCGTCGAGCCCGGCAAGTTACTTCCACCTGCTGCGCCGGCAGGCGCTCTCACCGGTGCGACGCCCGCTGGTGGTGTTCACTCCCAAGTCGATGCTGCGGCTGAAGGCCGCGACCTCGACGGTCGAGGACCTGACAACAGGATCATGGCGTCCGGTAATCGACGACACAAAGATCGACAACCGGAGCAACGTCCGGAGAGTACTGCTGTCGGGCGGAAAGGTCTATTACGACCTCCTGGCCGAGCAGACCAGCAAAAAGATCACCGATACCGCGCTCGTCCGGATCGAGCAGCTCTACCCCACGCCGGTCGCGGAGCTCGGGGAGGTCCTGAGCACCTACCCGAACCTCGCCGACGTGGTCTGGGTGCAGGAGGAGCCGGCCAATCAGGGCGCCTACCCGCACATGGCCATCCACCTGCCCGATGCCTTGCCGGCGGGGCTGCGGGTGCGCCGGGTATCACGTAAGGCGTCGGCCGCTCCGGCGTCCGGCTCCTCCTCCGTGCACGAGAAGGAACAGAAAGCGCTGATCGAGGCTGCGTTCACCGCGTAAGAACGCCCGAAACGAGGCTGGGACTTGGAAACCGGAGCTGACGGTGTACTTCACCGACAGGGGTATTGAGGAGCTGTCGGCGCGTCGCGGGGAGGAGACCGTGACGCTCGACTGGCTCGCTGACGAGTTGCGTGCGTTCGTCGACCTGCATCCCCAGTACGAGGACGCGGTCGAGGAACTGGCCACCTATCTGGCCCGTCTCGACGACCCGGACAGCTAGGGCGTTTCGGAAGCCAGCTGTCCGGCTCGCGCCGCTTAAAGGAGCGGGGTTGGGGTGCGTGCATCGTGAGGCGGCGGAGGCAGCCACCGGAGGTGGTGGGTGGCGACCGACGAGCCGGGGTACCCGTGCATCGCGCAGCGATGGACGGGGAGCGATGACGCGAGGTGCGTGCCCTGGCCCCGCCCGCCGCGTCCCCTATTGCCGGGCGCTCTTAGCGTGCGTTTGCGATCGCGATCATTTTATTGATCATCGGGATATACAAGGGCTGACCAGTACCGATGGCACTCGGCAGCGCAGGGGATGAGCCGTCCGTCCACATCCGGGGAAGCCCGCCGCCACTTTTCCACAGCTCGCCGGGTGGCGTTCCGTTCGGCGGACCAATCGGCGAGGCTCGTGGGCATGGCCCCGGACCCCGGTCAGCGCTCCTGGCAGAAGACAGCCGACCACCAGTGTGGCGTCATCTCGATCCGCGCCGCTGTCGCGGCCGGGACGACCCGGTCAGCGATTCGATGGCGGGTCAGATCCGGCCGATGGCAGCGGCCCCTGCCCGGGGTGCTCGTGACACGCCCCGGGCCGCTCACCCGTATGCAGTTGTTGTGGTGCGCGCTCGAGTCCATCGGCCCCGGAGCTGTGCTCGGCGGTGCCTGCGCGGCGGCCCTGGGGGGCCTGCACGGCTTTGACGAGGAGAGCGTCACCGTTCTTGTACCGCCGGGGCGACGGCCGGGCCCCCGCCCCGGCGTCGTCATTCGCCACAGCGCTCAGCTCGGCCCCGCGGACGTGTGTCCGCGACCGTATCCGCCGCGGACCCGGCTGGCCCGTTCCGTTGTCGATATGGCCGACTGGGCGGCGCGGCCACAGGTTTCCCATGCCGTCCTCGCCGCCGCTGTACACCAACGCCTGACCACCGTCGCGGAACTGCGCGATGTCACCCGAGCCCGCGGGCCGATCAGACAACGGAATTTGATCACGAAAATACTGAGCGACCTGGAACGTGTCCACGGATCGGTACCCATCGGATGTCAGGACGGCACGTTGAACAACGCCCGGTCAGGCCGGCCGTCGGTCGGCCGGATGATCCCGACACAGGAGTACGGCAGCTCCGCCCTTTCCTCCACCGCCACCCCTTTGGCCGCACAAAGCGAGAGGATATGAGCCAGTTCCGCCAACCGGCCGGGTGCGACAACGACTTTCCAGGGCACCCGTCGCAACAGCACCCTTGTCGTCTCACCGACCCCCGGCTTGACAAGGCCGATGTTCGTGATTCCATAATCCTTCGCCAGCATTTCGACCGCGCGCCAGCCGGCCCAGGTCGGGGTACGGTCCTCCGCTTGGCGCAGCCCATGCGCGACCGCGTCCGACGCGGCGGGAAAGGCCGCCATAACGGTGTCGACGTACCGGCGGGAATAATCCCGGTCAGCCAGGTGCCGATAGTACTTCGCCCCGTGGAAGTCAGCCGGACCGATCAGTGCGGAATTCAGCACGGTTCTGCTCACCAGGCCGCTGACCGTGGAGTTCAGACAGCTGTGCGGGATGAGGAAGTCGTCCCGGGTGCCGTAAACCGACGTGCAGTGGCCCGGATCCGAGAGCACCGCCATGGAGCTGTCCACGCCGAACTGCCCCGCCGCAGCCTGCAGGACCTTCAAGATAGCGCCTTTGCCCGTCCAGCCATCGACGAACTGGAGCGCATGGGGGGCATGGCGGTCCAGGATCCACCGCAACGCGTTCTCGTCAAGCCCCCGGTCCTTGATAATGGAGACCGAGTAGTGCGGCAGCTCGAGCCCGTGCTTCCACCGGGCCCAACGCCGCATGAGGATTCCGGCGGGCGTGCCGGCCCGCGCGAGCGATACGATAACCGGCTTATCCTTGCTTGCAAGCACAAGCTCGGTGGCTATACCGACCGCGGTGGCGACCCGTTCCGCCGACCGCGTGAGGGCATCCTCGAAAAGAGCAAGATAGGAATCCGAGGGTTCGTACTCGACAGGCAGATCCTCAGCGTAGTGACGTCCCTTGGAGAAATCCTCCTCACGGTCTTCAGCGGGGCGCTCCAGCGGGATGTCACTGAGATCCTTCAGCAGAAAGACCACATCCGCGGGATCGTAGGACCCCGAACCCACCGTGCCCGGAATGGCTCCCAGGACCGTACCCTCGCTCAACTCGCTCCCCCTGCCACACGCCCGGTCGGCCAGGTCATCGGACGCCTGTCCGGGCCTCGGGCCGGAATCGTGACCACGGTCACCGGCGCGCACCGACGCAGCATCCCGACCATCCCGGCGACGTCGGCCTCCGCCAGCCCGCCGTTGGCGACCGAATCGACCACGACCACGATGTCGTCGTACAGGCCCGGCCGGACGTTGTAGACATGACTCATCCGGGTGGGGTCGTCCGGCGCCGGGAACGTCAGCGCGCAGCGGATCGCACAGCCTTCGGCGTCGATCGGGTAGACCGGCGAACGCGTTGTCGAGTGGTAAAGCACCGCGCCCGAGATAATTTCATCGAGCGCGGCCCCGATTCGCAACGGTGTGTACATGAGCTCTTCCGTGCCAAGCAGCAGAACGCGTCCGGACGGCTCGGTCAGCACCGCCGCAATCTCCCGGGCGACCGCCGGCACGACCGCGTCGAGCAGTGCCCGGTCCGCCTGCGACCAACCGTGGCGCGCACCGTCGGGAAGCTCGGCCGGCCAGTCAGGCCGTACGGAGCGGACCGGATGACGCCAGGTGGACGGCTCCCGCGCGGCCGCACCGACAGGGTCACCGCCATGGCGGGCCCGAAGCCGTTGCGCGCGCAGAGCTACGTCGTGCGGCACCACCAGCTCTCCGGACAGCAGCGACACCACCCGCACCGGAACACCAAGACGGTCCGCGAGCTCGTTGAACGCACGCCGGGACTCCGGCGGCCGGGCGTCGAACAGCGTCGCCACGGTGTAGGAGGGCCGTGGCGCGAAGGCGTGCAGCGCCTGAATCGTGCCCAGCGCGGTCCGGCCGGTCGAGAGCTCGTCATCCACCAGGATCAGCGGACGCGGCGCCCGCACCACCTCGGGATCGGTCGGCATGAGCCAGTGGTAGGTGGCATGGGAATGTGCCTCGTCAAAGTCGAGCAGGGTGGTGGCGCCGGGTACCACCCGACGAGTGGTATGCAGATAGTCACAACCCGCAATGCCGTCCGCCACCGCATGCCCAAGCGAGGTTGCCGTCTCACAGTAACCGACCACCAGTGGCCCAGCCGTCATCAGCGCACCCCCCAGCCCAGCGGAGTCCTCGCGGACCCGGGCCGCCAGCAGCCGACCAGCCGCCAGCGATTCCCGTGGCGGCACCGGAAGATGTTTGCCGAGTACTCGGCTGACCAGCAGATGTGCCCGCAGCGGATTGCGCCGCAACGCAAGCCCGACCAGCCCGTGCAGGCCCCTGCCCAGCGTGTCGGTTCTGATCCTGATATCGAGCCCCAGCTCGTCCCACAGCCAGTTCGGGCCGCTCGAAGACTGCCCGAGGTGATCCGCCAGGCTCACACGACCTCCGCCCTCACCGCTGTTGCCATCCGGGACAATCCGCGTGTCACCGGAACGTCACGACACTCCGGTCGCGGCCAGAACGTCGACGAACGTGTGGCCCTCCCGCAGGACACCGAAGGCCTGGGCCCGCCGCAGCACCCCTTGCGCCCAGATCCGATGGGGTCCCAGCTCGTTCATCTTGTTCGCGTAGCAACTCGGCCGTACCCCGCCGGCGTCCTCCGCGAGAATCGCTATGGCGTCCACGTACTCTTCGTGGCTGGCAACATGCAGCGCATGCACGGCAGGCACATGACTGGGGTGGATCACGGTTTTGCCCAGCAATCCGTTCGCCTTGTCAAGCACCACCTCGCGGATGAGCCGATCAAGATCGGCGGAGACGAGGCGCAGGCGCAGGCGAGCACCGTCCGCACTGTCATCGACAAGATCAGCTTCCTCGAATGGCGTGACCCGCAGCGCGCTCACGAACAGGCGCTCCGGCTGAGCGAAATATTCCCATACCGGCCCGCTCACCACATGGTCGCCGCCACGGGCACACACGTTGACGATATCCGCGATGCAATCACGGACCACCGCGATGTCGTAGATGGTCAGGTCCCGATTCCGTCGCAACCCGAACAGCCCGCAAAGGTCGGTGGCGCCCAAGCGGACCGCCAGCACGACATCGGCGTGTTTGTCGACGAGCTCCCGGACCCCCGACAGCGCCGCCGCGCGAGTCTCCCTGAAAATAACCTCCGGACTTTCCAGCACGGGCATCGCCCAGAGCATCCGGCCGAGCCGCTCGGCGGCACGCGACACAGCCGCCAACGCCGGCTCTCCGTTTTCAGGACTGAACTTCGGCAGGACGAATCCGGCGAACGCCGCGGCCGCGGCGGAATCAAGACGTGCGGTCAGAAGCGGTATCTGCTCCGTGTCGCGGACCCGGACGAACAACAACGGCGGCCCGCCGCCAGCGGTCGGTGGATCTTCCCCCAGGTTACGAAGAGCGGCAACCACGTTCGCCTCGGCCGTGGCGACCTCGTGGTCAGCGATGGCGTCCTCCAGGCAGAGCACCATCGACGTCACCCCGGCCGCGGCCTGCCGACGGACATCCGCGGCCAGCGTCGGCCGCGTGCCCGGGGCGTAGAGGGTGGCGCCCAGCGCCGTTGCCACAAGCCGGCGGTCCCCATCCGGGAGGATCTCCTCAGGCAACCGGTGAAACAGCGCGTCCGTCCGGTCCGCGTCCAGAAAACCGAAGTGACGCACCCAGCGAACCCCCTATCATCGTCATCCTTTGTCAGCCGTCAGCCGTCAGGCTTGCCAGACGGTACATCGCCCGCCGGCCGTGTGGAATGGCTGTCCGGCAACTTCCCCACCGCTGTCATCCAGCGGACGACCGCATTTCACCCAGTCGCCGGATCACATACTCAACCGGGTCCGTCACGACCTGCCGAACAGCCGCTTGTACTCAGCGGCCGACCGAGCGTTCCGCCCACCGTACATGATCGTCGAACACACATTGTCCGGCGACGAGTCGTGAAAGTAACTTTCATAGCCGATCACGTCCGCGTTCGTCATGAAACTGTCATACATCTTCCGGACGTAGAACGGGTTGTCGCCGCCAGCATCACCGCCACAAGACGTGACACCCCACTCACCCACGCCGACTTTCCGGCCATGCGCACGAGCGAACCGAATGAGATCGCAGAGACCGTTGACGCTGTCGCACTGACGCTGCCACGCCGCCTCGTCCCGCGCCGGCGGGTAGTGATCGTAAGCGTCGATACCGACGACGTCAACGTAGGCATCACCGGGGTAGGCGTCCCATGGATTCCCGCTCGCCGGTACCGGGGAACTGTGGGCATTGAACGTCCAGTCAATCCTGACCTTCGGGTTTGCGGAACGGATGGCAACGGCGATCCGACGAAAACACTCCGTGAAATTCCTGGCGTCGGCGTCCGCATGCCAGTACATGTACATCCCGTTGAACTCCCAGCCGATCCGTACGATGGAGTCAGCCCGGTTTTTGCGCGTGAGAAAGGAGCCGAATCTCCGCCAGTGCTCGTCATAAGCGCCGCGGGCGCACGCGGCATTGCTCCCCTGCCCCTCCGGAAACGTCGGCTGGCTGATGACCAGTTTCCCCGGAAAAGCCGCGAAGTCGTCCACCGGCCAGTCGGGCTCGGATATCGGGCCCCACCCCCTGTCCCGGCTCGTAAAGACGAGCGCCACGTCGACCGGCCGGTCCCGCCACGCGCCAAAGGCCAGATAGGGCGCCAGCTCGTTCGCCAGGTGCACGCCGGACAGCCAGGGCAGGCCCGACAGCCTTCCCCGGGTATCCCAGCCGGTGACCGGTGGTGAACCGCGATTCCGGAGCGCCGGCCCGATGGCGAGGACTCCGGCAGCGGCGACGATGCCGGACAGTACCAGGCCCGCGGCCACCCACCGCCACCCGATCGGCAGCGACCGGGCCCGCTGGTCACCTCTTCGAGAGCTCCCACGAAAACCCGCCCGGAGGCCTTGATGATCATTGGCACGGCGCAAGCGATTCACCTGACAATCAGGGCTTCGTCCGGCGGATGACGGAGAATCACCCCAGTGGGGGCCCTGTCACCCGGTATCCCGCCGACCGCCGCGGCCGCGGCCGCGGCTGCGGCTGCGGCTGCGTTCTCCGGCGAGCTCAGGAACAGGCGTACCCCCCAGGGAAGCTCCGCGCCCTCGAGCGAGACCTCGAGCGTGCGCGCGGCTGTCGCCGGCACCGCCGACACCCGCGCCAGCGGGTGCCCATCTTCGTTCGCCTGCGGTGGGGTCGTCCCCGGCCGCGCGACAAGCACCATCGCCGGCAACGGCCCGTCCGCGCTGATCTGCACGCGCAGGGTGCGGCGGCGCCAGCCAGACCGGGCCAGGGTGTAGGTGACCGTCATCTCCCGGTCGTGATGGTCGTGATAGCCGTTACGGTCGTGCGGCTCATGCGGCTCATGCGGCTCATGCGGCTCATGCGGCTCATGCGGCTCATGCGGCTCATGCGGCTCATGTTGGGCAGCCGAGCGGGCTACAACTGCCGTACCGAGCGCGGCCGCACGCAGCGTCCCGCCGGTACGCACCAGTGGATAGCAGGCGACGAAGTAGGGCGAACCGTCACGCGGCGCGGCGAGATGCCACCCTCCCTTGATCTCCAGACTGGCGTTGGTGACCTTCGCCTGGAAGGCGCTCGGATCGTCCGGCCCGGTCGGGAACTGGTCCCGGCGCCACAGGACACGGGCCTCGGTAATCCCCGATGGCAGCTGAAAGGACAACACGATCTCCTCGCCACGGTCGTCCGCACGCAGCTCCCGGATGCGCTCGACCACCAGATGCCGCACGCCACGGCCGGCCACCGCCCGGCCATCGCGCACGGCCACCGGTGTGTACTCCAGCTCTCCGACGGCCAGGGGGTCCACCAAGTGGCCGTCCCCACTCGACCCAACCAGCCGTGCCCGCTCGGCTATGTTCGCCAAGTCGATCTCGGCGCCCTCGGCCCCGACCGGAGACGCCGACCCGGGGCCCGCCGCCGGCACGGCGTAGATCCGCACATGCGTGTCCGGCATGCTGCTCCAGCGCAACGCGGTCTGCCCGTTGACGGTGGTGACCGCCAGATCACGTACCAGCGGCGGGCGTGGCGTCACCGTAATCGTGATCCCCGAGCCGGCGGTCCGGGAGGGCTGCCCGTCCACATCCCGATATTCGACATACACCCAGTAGCGGTAGGTGACACCGGCCTGGACAGCCGTGTCGACATACTGGCCGGCGCTCGCCCGGATCCGACGCATGGGGACCAGCACCGGCGACGACTCGTCCACGGTCCGATCGATTGTGACGGCGTCCACGGGGCCGTCCAGCCGCCACGACAGCCTCACATCGGCACCGGTCTGCTCCGCATGCAGGCCCGCTACATCCCGCACCACCACGATACCGGGCGTACGCACCGCTACCGACCGCCGGCTGCCCACGATCGCCGTCACCTCGTGACGAACCAGCACCCCAGCCGGGGCTCCGGCATCGGACAGCTCGGTGGACCGAGTCGTACCCAGGCTGCGTTCAACCGGCGCTGCTCCCCCCGGGCCGCCCGTCTCCCCCACCAGCCTGACCACCCGGTAGGACACCGGCCCAAGCGCCGAGGGAGAGGCCCGCCAGCGCAGCACCACGGCACCGTCCTCGCTGCTCGCGGTCAGCTCGGTTGGCGGCGGGAGTGGCAGCGCCGCCAGTGCGGCCAGCGCCGCCCTGCTGTCAGCCACGGTCGCGAGCACCGCGGCCAGCGCGTTCTCCTGCTCGGCTGGCGGCAGTGCCCGCGCCGCGTCGACCCGGCGGCGGATGACCTCCTGGTGGGCGGTGAGCTCGGCAAGCACCTCATCCGCGGAACGCCCGTCCGGACCGGGCACATCGGATGCCTGGGCGACGAGCCAACGGGCCCCGTCGGCAGCGGCGTCCTCGCAGCGGGCTTCGCGGTACTCGACCAGTGCCCGCCACCCGGCGTCGGCGGCGGCCAGCGCGGCCCGCAGCCGCGCGTCGAGATCCTCGGCCGCGCGGGCTGCCTGCCCACCCACCGCCACGAGCACCGAGCGCGCTTCAGCCAGCAGCTCACCGGCGTGCTTGGGATGGCCGTTCTCCAGGTCCCGACGGATCGCGGCGAGGGCATCAGCTGCCTCGCGGGCCTGGCGCAGACTGTGCCCGCAGAACCGGCACGCCGCCGCGGCGGCCTCGGTCGCCCGGCCGCACGAAGGACACGCGGTGTAGAGCTCGGCGTCGCAATAACGACAGACGCGTGAACCGTCCACCGGCTCCGGGCGGCTGCAACACGGACAGACAACGTAGTCGACGACGGCACCGGTCGTCACCGCCGCGCCCAGCTCCCGGGCGATACCGAGCAACACGGCCTTCGCCTGTGCCGCCGAAAGCCCCCGCCCGGCCGCCAGGACCTCCCGGACCAGCCCCTCGAAAGCGGCCGGCCCCAGCTCACCATCGAGAACGACGTGTTCCTCGACCTTCGGCCGGATCTCGTCGCGGGCATCGGCGATCAGCCCGGCCGTGTAGGCGGCCGGATCACCGTCGAGCAGCCTGGTGCGCACCTGCGCGAGCAGGTCGGCGGTCACCGTCTTCTCGCGGTCAAGCGGACGCCGCTGATTACCCTCGACAAGGAGGTCGTAAGCAGCCTGGATCCGGGCCGGCACGGAGTCGGCTGGAACACCCAGCAACGCCCACAGGGACGCGGTGCCAGCTCGATCTCCGTCGCGTAGCTGCCGCAGCTCGATCAGGCGATCACGGATCTGGCGCCGCAGCCCCGGCGCGAGTGGCTCGGCCTCATCGCCGGAACCATCCTCGATCACCTTCTCACCGGCGAGGATCGCGTCGAACTGTTCGGTGGTCACCCCGTCAGCCGACGCCAGCCGGCGCAGCCCCGCAATTCGAGACCGGGGAACCCCACCAAAACGCTCACGCACAGTAGCGAGATTGCGAGCCACCTTGGCCAGCCGTTCGGCATCCCCGCTGCGGCGTGCGGCCAGCACGCGGAGCCGGGCCTGCTCACGGCTGTGCGCGTCCAGTAGCGGCGCCTCCCACTCGGCCCTCCGCCGGACCAGTGCCGCCGCCAACGTCGCGTACCGTGCCGAGTTCCGCTGCCGCTGCAAAAACGCGATGACGCGGGCCAGGTGTGCGCGTACCTCGGCCTCGGTGTAAACGACGGCCGGGTCCAGCGCAGCCACGAAGAACGGGTCCTCAAGATCGAGATTGGACCGGCGTTGCAGCTCCGCCAGCACACGCTGGCGGTAGCCGCTGCCGTCGAACACCACGCTCACCGCTCCACCTTCGTCCCCACCGCGGAGCGTATGAACCCAGCCCGGACGCGGCACCGATCTCGCCGCACCATATGTACCGGACATGTTCGCGCGCCGCCGGAGACCGCTCCAGCGACATCAGTCCCGCTGCTTGAGCAACGTGATCTTCTTTGTCTCCTCGTCCCGCATTACCTCGCTGCCCACACCCGCGGTGACCTGCAGAACAAGCGGCCCGGTCACGCCGGGATGTGTGGCGGTGACGACGATCGTCTGGTCCGGGCGCATGAGAAAGGTGACATCTACGGGGGTGCCGCGGGGATGGCCCCCGGGAATCCCCGCGATAGCACCTTCGACGATCACCTTGTTGTCCTGGAGGATGGCCGACTCAGCGCTCGTCCCCTGCTCGAACACGCGGATATCGACCTCCGTCTGATCATCGGAGATCGTGTAGAAGGTCTGGGTGACTTCGATCGGCAGCGGATCGTTGCGATGCGCAAGAAACGCCGCGACCGCCTTGCCACGGTCCTCCGCGAAGATCCCGAAACCGCGGGAGGTCACATTGGTGACTTTCGTCTTGACCAGGTCCACGACCGCGGTGGTCGTCAGCCCGAAATCACCCGCCGCGCCCGACACCGAGCGTTGGACGTCGGCCGGCGCCGCCGCGTCCAGGCTCGCTCCGGCGGCGAGCCTGCCCTGGGCGACCAGGTCGTCCAGGACGTACCGCTCCAGCTCCTTCTTCTGCCCGAACACCGCGGCCCCCTTGGCTACAGCAAGATCGGGATCGACCAGACGTGGGGTCAGACCGAAGCTGTCCGCAATCTTGTGGGCGACCGCCGGGCTCTTGCTCATGCCGCCGACGAGCAGGCAGATGTCCACCTTGTCGACCCCGCGCTCCCTGGCCCTGGCGAGCACCGATCCGGTGAGGTCGAGCGTCCGCTGCAACAAGGCAGCGGTGATCTCCTCAAAATCCGTCCGGGTCACGGTCACGCTCGCCCGCCGGCCACCGTGAACCACCAGCACGTCAACGCTGTCACGACCGGACAAAGCCAGCTTCGCGTCCTCCGCCGAGGTCAGCAGTTCCTGTTCGTCGTAGACGTCGTCGAGCGGGTCACCGGCGTCAGGCTGCGCCTCGGTGAACTTCTGGGCCAAGAAGCGCACCAGCTCCGCGTCCCAGTCGGCACCGCCGAGCTCGTGGTCACCATCGGTGGCCACGACTGTGATCGCGTTCTTCGACAGGCGGATGACGGTGGTGTCGAAAGTGCCACCGCCGAGATCGTAAACAAGCACGGTCGTGTCCGCCACACCGTCCTGGGCGAACCCGTACGCGAAGGCGGCGGCCGTGGGCTCATTGATGATGTCCAGCACGTTCAGCCCGGCGAGCTCACCGGCGAGCTTCGTCGCCTTGCGTTCCTCGTCCCCGAAGTAGGCCGGGACGGTGATGACCACGTCCGTCACCGCGGTTCCGGTTGCCCGCTCGGCATCAGCGGCGAGCGCCTTGAGGATGAGGCTCGACACGGCTGGCGCGCTGTACTCCTCACCCTGCACGACAAACCGCCAGTCGGCCTCACCCATGTGCCGTTTGACCAGGCTCGCCACATCGTCCGGGCGAATCCGCGACTGCCGCTTCGCCTGTGTACCGACGACAAAAGTGACGCCGCCGTCCGCCGATCCGTCGAACAGCACCACCGATGGCGTCGTCGGCTGCGACTCGATGTTGCGGATCACGTCAGGGCGCCCGTACTCGTCCACCTGGGCGATACACGAGTACGTCGTTCCCAGGTCGATTCCGAACACCTTTGTTCGCGCCATAAGGTCCCTCCAACAAACCGCCGCCGGGTTTCAGTGTGCCCGAAAAACCTCCACCTCGGCTGGTCGCACCACCGTCGACTCACCGCGGACGAATCCGGGCTTGAGCGTGCGGGCGATCGTCCGATCGCGGCCGGGGTCGTCGACGCCGACCCGGCGCATCCCGGTGTGCCGGGCCGGATCGAAGGGCATCCCCACCACGGCGGTATACGGGCGGACATCCGCGGCGAGGTCCATCACCTGCAGCAGCTGTTTGCGCAGGATGCCCGCAACGCTTTGGCCGTCATCCGCGCCGAGGCTGGTCATCTGGTCGTGCAGCCGCATCAGCCCGCGCAGCAGGGGCGCCATCGCCTCAGCCAGCTCGCCTGCCCGGAGCCGGGTGTTCTCGGCGTGCAGGCGATCCACCAGATCCGCATCGTGGCGCCGGAGCCTGGCCAGTTCCTCGACCCGCTGGTGGAGCTCGTCCAGCCGCACGGTTGCCGCGGCGCTCACGGCGGTGAGGCCCGCCAGGTTCGCGACTCTTGCCGACAACATTGAAAGATCAATATCGGCGACCGGCTCATCGTGAGCCTCCCCGCTGTCAGGATCAGAACACTCCAACGCAGCTGGCTCCAGCTGCGTTGGTTCCAGCTGTGCCGGCTCCGGTTCTGCCAGCTCCAGCGCAACCGGCACAGCGCCCGCGCCCGACGGTCGCCGGCCGGCCGGATCTCCGGTCGCGTCGGGCTCGTCGGGCCTGTCGGTCCCAGCAGGCGGCCGCGCCTGCGCCGGCCGGGCCAGCCCGGCAGGGCCAGCCCGGCGGGAGACATCCACAGCGGTATCCCCATCCATGCTCCCCTGGACGCCGTCCGCGGGCGGGCGGGCGGGCGGCGCGTCCTCTTCCGGCACGTCCCCCGCCACGGCCGCGGCGTCCTCAGCAGCCACGCTATCCTCCGGCCCGCTGCCGGCTTCGTCCGTGGACGAATGGCCGCTGCCGGACGGCGGCGGCTCCAACGGGTACCAGGGCGGCGCGTCGGCCACCGGCTCCTGGCGTGGCCGGAACATCGAGTACCTACCGTCATCCCCAGCAGAGGGCGTCACCGAACGGTTCATGATCGCGTGCCGCCGCCTACTTGCGTCCCGGGGCCCAGTTCAGACCCCATCCATACGCTCGATCAAGATCCTGATGACCGCTGACATAACGGACCTCCCGGTTCACCACGAGGTCGTTACCGCTGGAGTTGGTCAGCAGAGCGATCGCGCACATCCTGGCGTTGCCCGCCCGCTCGTCCAGCCGTACCTCGATCGGCGCGCCGTTGGCCGGGGTCAGCGTCACCACGGCGTTCGCCTGGTCGAAGTTGGGGACACCGGAATAGATGAAGGCAAAGACCAGCAAACGGTGGATCTCCCCCACCCGGGCGAGGTTGACGAACAGGTTCTCCCCGCCGCTAGAAGCCCCGGTCCGGTCGTCGGCGTCAAGCTGGATGTACGGCGGCGCCGCAAAGGATCCGAAGCTGTCACCCAACGCCTGCACCACGCCCTTACGGCCGTCGGAGAGCTCATAAAGACAAGCCAGGTCGAGGTCGATGCCACCGGAGACAGCGCCGAGGACGCGCTTGAGGAAGCCGCCCCGGCCCCCGGTGGCCGCGCCTGCCTGGGTTGTCCAGTTGAGGTTGACATGTAGCCGATCACCTCCGCCCTGCTTGCTCAGGGAGACCGAAGGCGTGTTCTTGGTCAACGTCACCTTGCTCAGCGACACCCGCCCTGGGCTGGGTTCCTGGCCGCCAGACCGCTTGCTGTAGTCGATAGGCATAACCCGCTCCCTTGCGGTGGTCGTGACATAAGCTTAGTGGTCGCCGCCGCCCGGACGGCGCCTCGCGTCATCGACCTGGGACGCTATGAGCGGGCCGTCACCACCTTGCCCGGCCGTTCGTCTTGGTCGCTGTCAGGTCCCCCGGCACCGCTGGCCCGCTGCCTGTCACGGTTGCGGTTGCGGTTGCGGACGGACGACGCCAACGCGATGGCGATGAACCCGACGCCGACAAGACCAGTGATGATCTCAGGAACCTCGGTCTCGATGCTGACAGCGAGGATCACCGCCAGCGCGCCGATGGCGTAGTGGGCACCGTGCTCCAGGTACACGTACTCCTGCAGGGTGCCTTTGCGGACCAGATACACGGTGAGCGAACGGATGTACATGGCGCCGATACCAAGCCCGGCCGCGATAATGAAGATCTCCTGGGTGATCGCGAAGGCACCCACCACACCGTCGAAGGAGAAGGAGGCGTCCAGCACCTCCAGATAGAGGAACAGGAAGAAGGCTGCCTTCCCGCCGGCCAGCACCACCCCGTTCGGGGCACCGGCCGACCCGGTACCCGCCTTGTCCTCGTCCTCGTCCTCGTCCGGCTCCTCACCCACCCCACGCGCCTCGAAGAACTCACCGAGGCCGCGCACCCCCAGATAGGTCGCAAGCCCCGCGACACCGGCCGTCAGCACCTGCTGGGTCGCGTGATCGGCGAACACCTCAGCCACGACGAGCAGCGCGACAAGCGCGACCACGACCGACAGGACGTCGAGACGGCCGGCCTTGCGCAACGGTTCCTCAAGCCAGCGCAGCCACTGGATGTCACGTTCGGGGTCGAACATGAAATCCAGAAAAATCATAAAGAGGAAGATCCCGCCGAAGGCGGCGATCGAGGGATGCGCGTCCCCCAGCCGCGCCGCGTACTCGTCCGGGTTGTTCAGCGCGAGGTCGAAGACCTCGAGCGGGCCCAGATGAGCGGTGACGGCGACGATGACGATCGGGAACAGCAGGCGCATCCCGAAGACCGCGATCAGAACACCGACAGTCAGGAAGATCTTCTGCCAGAAATCGTTCATCCGGCGCAGGATCGTCGCGTTGATCACAGCATTGTCGAAGGACAGGCTTATCTCGAGTACGGCGAGGATCGCGACGAGCGCGGCGGTCTGCGGGCCCCCGATCACTCCCGCCAGAGCGACACCAACTACCGTAACCGTCAGTGACCAACCAAAAATGCGCAAGGTGTGCACGCGGACGGATACCTCCCCCCGGACCGGGTCTGGCGCGGCGCCGGGAGCACCACCGCGCCTCGACCCCGGTCCGGAGCGTCGAGGCATCACGTCAACCGCAGGTTCAGGTGGCAGCTGTCAGGGCCGGCGGGCACGCGAGCACGAAGGCCCCGGCGGACCCGTCGGACCACAGGGCATTCCGACAGGTCCGCCATGACGAGCTCCGGGTGGGACGGCTTCGCCCGCCACCCAGCGTCGTGATCACGTACACGTGGTCTACCCGGCCGATGAACGGCCCGACCCAGGCATCGTAACGGCCCGAACCAGCACCGCGGTAAGATCATCTACAGCAGGGCCAGGACTGGGAACAGGGATGGGGCCGCGCCGGAGGCAGCGGGAAGATCAGACGTTCACGCCGTAGTCCCGAGCGATGCCGGCAAGTCCGGTGGCGTAGCCCTGACCGACCGCCCGGAACTTCCACTCCGAACCGTGCCGGTAAACTTCACCAAAGACCATGGCAGTCTCGGTGGAGGCGTCCTCGGTGAGGTCGTAACGTGCGATCTCGGCGCCCCCCGCACCGTTCACGATCCTGATGAACGCGTTGCGTACCTGGCCGAAGTTCTGCTGACGCGAATCCGCATCGTAGATCGAAACCGGGAACACTACCTTGTCGATCTCTGTTGGCAGGCTGACGAGATTCACGTTAATTGCTTCGTCGTCGCCCTCCCCCTCGCCAGTCAGGTTGTCGCCCTGGTGCTCAATGGCGCCGTCCGGGCTCTTGAGGTTGTTGAAGAAGACGAAGTGGCCGTCCGACAGCACCCTGCCATCGGCCCGGCACGCGATCGCGCTCGCGTCAAGATCAAAATCTGCGCCCGTGGTGCTCCGCGCGTCCCAGCCGAGGCCGACGACGATGTTGGCGAGGCCCGGCGCCTCCTTGGTCAGCGAAACGTTCCCGCCCTTGCTGAGGCTGACTCCCACTGCTCCTCCTGCTGTCATTGCGATCGGGGCTGTCCTTGTGCCGCGGGTCTTCCAGCGCCCTGGTCGTCCCCCGCACCGAGCGCGACGCAGCCTACTGGACTCGATCACGCATGCTCACGGCGACATGGGGTCACCGGGGCCCGTCTTCTCCGGGACGAACGGGACCACGCGAGGGTTCCCCACCAGACAGCTGAGCACACCCGGACGCCGTGGCCCCGTCGCGCCGCCCCGCAGCCCGCCCCCGCGTGAGCATGGCCGGCGGGGGTATCTCCGACCGGAAACCGACGGTGAGCCGGTTCACCCATGGCAACAGGCCTACCCGGAACGCTCATCAACATGGAGACTTCGATCCGATGCCGACATCCTCCTCGCCCGGCGGACCGCCTCCGTATCACCAACACAACCCCACCCAGTGGCCCCATGCTGTTCACGTTGGGGTGCCACCAGCCGGTACAAAAGAGGCGGAGTATCTAGAGGTGGTTCCCCTCGATAAGGTCGCGGCGATGATCGGACGCTCAATAGGCCGGGTTGTCATCTCTGACATCAGCCCCGCCGTATCGTGTGGACAGTGGCCGTCGCGGGCGGTAGAGGGTGAGATCCTCACCGTCACCGCGACGGTGTTTCGGGATGGGCACGATCTGATCGGTGCCAACGTGGCGCTGTCAGGTCCGGATGGCCGCGGCACCCCGTTCACGCGGATGCGGCCGGTCGACGCGGGAACCGACCGCTACGAGGCCGAGGTACAGGTTGATTCAGAAGGCCTGTGGGGCTTTCGGATCGAGGCGTGGGCTGACCCCGTGGCGACCTGGCGGCATGCCGTTGAGATCAAAACGGCCGCTGGCCAGAGCCTGGACGAGCTGGCGGTCGACTTCGAAGACGGGGCCCGGCTGTTGCTCCGCGCGCTGCCGGGGGTCCCCGAAGGCCGCCGCGCGGACATCCAGCGAGCTGTCAACGCGTTACGTGATGATGCTCTCACCCACCCACGTGAGCGGATAGCCGCGGCATGCGACCCGGCGCTGGTCGCCCTGCTTGACCGGTGCCCGCTGCGGGAGCTCGTCACCCGTTCACCGTTCTACCGGGTCTGGGTGGACCGTCCCCGAGCGCTGTTCGGAAGCTGGTACGAGTTCTTTCCGCGCTCCGAAGGGGCGAGTCTGGATCCACCACGCTCAGGAACCTTCGCGACCGCGGCGCGGCGGCTGCCCGCCGTCGCCGCGATGGGCTTCGACGTGGTCTACCTGCCGCCGATTCATCCCATCGGGGAGGTCAACCGCAAGGGTCCGGACAACACTCTCGTCGCGGGTCCCGACGATCCCGGTTCACCCTGGGCGATCGGCAGCGAGAGCGGTGGCCACGATGCCGTCCACCCGGCACTGGGCACGATCGAGGACTTCGACGAGTTCGTCGCCCAGACCCGGGCACTGGGTATGGAGATCGCTCTCGACCTCGCCCTGCAGTGCGCACCGGACCACCCGTGGGCGAAGCAGCACCCGGAATGGTTCACCATGAAGAGCGACGGCTCCATCGCCTATGCGGAGAATCCGCCGAAAAAATACCAGGACATCTACCCGCTCAACTTCGACAACGATCCGGTCGGGCTTTACCACGAGGTGCTTCGTGTGGTCAGGTACTGGACCTCGCACGGCGTGCGGATATTCCGGGTCGACAATCCCCACACGAAGCCGGTCCAGTTCTGGGAGTGGCTCATAGCCGAAGTGAAGTCGACCGAACCGGACGTGCTGTTCCTGTCTGAGGCGTTCACCCGGCCGCACATGATGCGGGCGCTTGCCAAGGTGGGCTTCACCCAGTCCTACACCTACTTCACCTGGCGCAACACAAAGGCTGAGCTGGAGGCCTATGGGCGGGAACTGCTGGCGACCGCACACTACATGCGGCCAAATTTCTTCGTCAACACCCCCGACATTCTTCCGGGGTATCTACAGGACGGCGGTGAGGCAGCTTTCAAGATTCGCGCGGTGCTGGCTTCGATGCTTTCCCCGGCGTGGGGGGTCTATGCTGGGTACGAACTCTTCGAGAACATTCCCCTCCGGGCCGGCAGCGAAGACTACCTGCACTCCGAGAAATATCAGTACCGACCTCGGGACTGGGCCGGCGCCGAAGCCGCCCGACGTTCACTGGCACCATATCTGACCATGCTGAACCGGATACGGCAGGAACATCCGGCCATGCACTGGCTGCGCAACCTCCGCTTTCACCACGCGGACGGCGACGAAATCATGGTCTTTTCCAAGCGGACCGGGCAGGCACCGGACGACGATCGCGTCCTGATCGTCGTCAACCTTGACGCCCATAACGCCCGGGAGACGACCGTTCGTCTCGACATGCCCGCCCTCGGCCTCGAGTGGTGGGACACATTCGATATTCACGACGAGATCAGCGGGGCGAACTACAGGTGGGGGCACGAGAACTACGTCCGACTGGATCCGGCGACGGAACCAGCCCATATCTTCATCATCCGGCGCTGAGGATGAATGACAACGGCTCCCGTGCCGGCAGCGCAACCGCTGGCGGCACGGCTTCGAGCAGCCGCGCCGAGGAGCTTTCCCGCGACCCGCTGTGGTTCAAGCGGGCGGTGTTCTACGAGGTCCTCATCCGTGGTTTTGCCGATTCCAACGGCGACGGCACCGGCGACCTTCGCGGGGTCACCGGCAAACTCGACTATCTGAGCTGGCTCGGGGTCGACTGCCTGTGGCTGTTGCCGATCTACGACTCACCGCTGCGGGACGGCGGCTACGACATCGCCGACTATTTCCGCATTCTGCCGGAGTTCGGCGACCTCGGGGACTTCGTCACGCTGGTGGACGAGGCCCACCGGCGCGGCATCAGGATCATCGCGGACCTGGTCATGAACCACACCTCCGATCAGCACCCCTGGTTCCAGTCCTCCCGCGCTGACCCGGACGGTCCCTACGGCAACTTCTACGTATGGTCGGACACGGACGAGAAGTTCCCGGACGCACGGATAATCTTCGTCGACACGGAGAAATCGAACTGGACCTGGGACCCGGTGCGCGGGCAGTACTACTGGCACCGCTTCTTCTCCCACCAACCCGATCTGAACTATGACAACCCGGACGTCCAGGAGGCGATGCTCGAGGTCCTCCGGTTCTGGCTGGATCTCGGGATCGATGGATTCCGCCTGGACGCGGTCCCCTACCTCTACGTGCGAGAGGGGACGAACGGCGAAAACCTCCCCGATACTCATGAGTATCTGCGGCGGATCCGCAAGGAGGTGGACGCGAAATATGCCGACCGGGTCCTGCTGGCCGAGGCGAACCAGTGGCCCTCGGACGTGGTCGAGTACTTCGGCAACGACGACGAGTGCCACATGGCATTCCACTTCCCATTGATGCCGCGTATCTTCATGGCAGTCCGCCGGGAATCCCGCTATCCGATTTCAGAAATCCTCGCGCAGACGCCGGAGATCCCGCCGAACTGCCAGTGGGGGATATTCCTGCGCAACCACGACGAGCTGACCCTGGAAATGGTCACCGACGAGGAACGCGACTACATGTACGCCGAGTACGCGAAGGACCCGCGTATGAAGGCGAACATCGGGATACGCCGGCGGCTCGCGCCGCTGCTGGACAACAGCCGTGACCAGATGGAGCTCTTCACCGCGCTGTTGCTGTCGCTGCCGGGCTCGCCTGTCATCTACTACGGCGACGAGATCGGCATGGGCGACAACATCTACCTGGGCGACCGCGATGGTGTCCGGACTCCGATGCAGTGGTCACCGGACCGCAACGCCGGTTTTTCGACCGGCGATCCGGCCCGGCTCTACCTGCCGCCCATCATGGATCCGGTCTACGGCTACCAGGCGCTCAACGTCGAGGCCGAGCAGCGGATGCCGACGTCCTTTCTCTCCTGGACACGGCGCATGATCGAAGTGCGGAAGAGGCATCCCGTCTTCGGCCTCGGCAGCTATGAGGAGCTACCTGCGTCCAATCCGTCCGTCTTTGCCTTTGTGCGGGAGTTCGGCGACGACCGGGTGCTGTGCGTGGCCAACCTCTCTCGTTTCGCGCAGCCAGTCGAACTTGATCTGCGCAGGTTCATCGGGCTGGTTCCCGTCGAGTTGCTGGGCGGCGTGCGCTTCCCGCCGATCGGCGAGCTGCCGTATCTGCTGACCTTGCCCGGACACGGGCATTACTGGTTCGCGCTCACCCAGCCGGGGGCATTCACCCCCTGACGGACCAGCACGTAAGGTCGACAAAATGGATGTCCGCCGGAGCTCCGGGCGCGCGATCTTTTCTTGTGCGCGGCCGGTGGCTCCGCGGGCTCTGGCCGCTCCGCGGGGGCCGGCGATGACGCACGGGAGAGCGATGATGGCGGGCGACGATTCTGACCTGGTCGACCTGCTGACCTCCTGGCTGCCACGGCAGCGCTGGTTCGCCGGCAAGGGGCGGGCCTGGGGCGGTCTGCGCATCATCCAGGATGTGCGGCTGTCCGCGCTGCTCCGGCATCTTGTCATCGAAGTCCGCTATGCCGATCACGGCCTGCTCGATCGCTACCAGGTACCGCTGGTGACGAGACCGGACGCGCCCTACGGGCATGAGACCTTCCTGCTCGGGAAGTCCGCGGACGGGCTGGTGTACGACGGCCTGCACGACCCGGACGGCAGCGCCACCCTGCTGGCGTTCATCCAGGGCCGCGAGCCACACGGCGATCTCGTGCCGTACACGCTGGAGGAGCTGGCTACCTTGCCCGCCCACGCGGTGGGGGCCGAGCAGTCCAACACCTCGATCGTCTACGGTGATGCCTACATCCTGAAGGTCTTCCGACGCCTGTGGGCCGGGAGCAACCCGGATCTGGAGATCACCCGCATGCTCGCCGGCGCCGGCAGCCCGCACGTGGCCCGTCCGGTCTCCTGGCTGGACGGCAGCCTCGACGGTGTCACCACCACGTTCGCGTTCATGCAGGAATTTCTGCGTAGCGGCACCGAGGGCTGGCGGCTCGCCCTCGCCAGCGTCCGTGACCTCTACGCCGAAGCGGACCTGCACGCCGACGAGGTCGGCGGTGACTTCGCGGCCGAGTCCGAACGGCTCGGCGCCGCGACCGCGCAGGTACACAGCCTGCTCGCGGAAACGCTGCCCAGCGCGGTCAGCGACGCCGGGAGCGTCCGGGCGGAAGCGGCACGCATGCACAGCCGGCTGGACAACGCGATCGACGCCGTGGCGGAACTACGATCTTTCGAAGCCGGGCTGCGCAGGTCGTTCGACGAACTCGCCCATCGCGGGCGCTCGGTCAACCTGCAACGCATTCACGGGGACTACCATCTGGGCCAGGTCCTGCGGGTTGACTCGGGGTGGGTGCTGTTCGACTTCGAGGGAGAACCAGCACGTCCGGTTGCCGACCGCACGGCGCTGCAGCCCGTTCATCGTGATATAGCCGGTATGCTCCGGTCGTTCGACTATGCGGCCCAGTCGATGCTGCTGGAACGGGAGGGCGAGTCCGCGCTGAGCTACCGCGCGCAGGAATGGGCAACGCGTAACCGTGACGCCTTCTGCGCCGGGTACGCCGGCAGCGGCGGGTACGACCCGCGTGAGGATGCCGTTCTGCTGCGGGCTTTCGAGCTCGACAAGGCCGTGTACGAAGTCGTCTACGAGGCACGGCACCGGCCGTCGTGGCTGCCGATTCCGCTCAGCTCGGTCGAGCGGCTGACGAGCACGAGCGGATGACTGTCGTTGACCAGGTGGCCGCCGCCGGACGTCGGGGTTCCTGCCGGATTGGCGGAACCGATCCGGCAGGTCCGTCGGGGCATGCCGGCCGCCAGGCGGATACGTCGCGAGGCGGATACGTCGCGAGGCCGCGGAGAAAGGCGCCCTGGTGCTGGGAGCATCGACCGACGAGCCGGGGTACCCCGTGCATCGCGCGGCGATGGATGGGGAGCGATGATGCGAGGCGCCGCCCGGGCGGCGCGAGCCGGACAGTCCTATTGCCGGAGCCTCTAAGGATGGCGTGTTGTCCATGACTGACACCGACGACGCGGCGGGTGGTCCTGGCCAGGACCACCCGCACGATCTTTCCGATAGCGAGTCCACCAGTACCCGTTCCCCGCGCGTCGCAACAGCTGAGCAGCAGGAGTGTCCCGTCCTGTCCCTGCTCGCCGAAAATGCCGATCTTGACCGGCTCGTGAGCGGCGCGCATCATGATCCACACAGTATCCTCGGCGCCCATCCCCGTGGCGACTATACGATCGTGCGGGCGCTGCGGCCGGACGCGGTGAGCGTCGCCGTCCTCACCGAAGGTGAACGCTACGAATGTGCCCGGCTGCACAGCGGCGGGGTGTTCGCCGTGGCGCTGCCTACCAGCACGGTCCCCGACTACCGCCTCGAGGTCGGCTACTGCGACGCCACCCACGTCGTCGACGATCCCTACCGCTACCTGCCGACGCTCGGGGAGATGGACCGCCATCTCATCGGTGAGGGCCGCCACGAGCAGCTCTGGAAGGCGCTCGGCGCGCGGGTACGGTGCTACCCGAGCGCAACCGGCGAGATCCACGGAGTCGGTTTCGCCGTGTGGGCGCCGAACGCGCGGGGCGTCCGGGTCGTGGGTGACTTCGACTTCTGGGACGGTCGCGCCTACCCGATGCGCTCGCTGGGGGCGGCGGGCGTGTGGGAGCTGTTCGTGCCCGGCATCGGCGGCGGCTGCCGCTACAAGTACGAGATCCTCGGTTTCGACGGTGTCTGGCGGCAGAAGGCCGATCCCCTCGCGCTGCACACCGAGAACCCACCGGCCACGGCGAGCATCGTCTTCGAGTCCGACTACACCTGGGGCGATCAGGCATGGCTCGCGCGCCGCCGCGAGACCCCGTGGCACGCCGCGCCGATGTCAGTCTACGAGGTGCACCTGGGGTCGTGGCGCAAGGGACTGTCCTACCGGGAACTCGCCGACGAACTCGTGGACCACGTGCGGGAGCTGGGGTTCACCCACGTCGAGCTGCTCCCGGTCGCTGAGCATCCATTCGGCGGCTCGTGGGGCTACCAGGTGTCCGCCTACTACGCCCCGACGTCGCGCTTCGGTGATCCCGACGACTTCCGCCATCTCGTCGACCAGCTGCACCAGGCCGGCATCGGCGTCATCATGGACTGGGTTCCCGCGCACTTCCCCCGCGACGTCTGGGCGCTGGGCCGCTTCGACGGCACACCGCTGTACGAGCATCCCGATCCGCGGCGCGGCGAACAGCCCGACTGGGGAACTTACGTCTTCGACTTCGGGCGGCCCGAGGTACGCAACTTCCTGGTCGCGAACGCCGTGTACTGGTTCGAGGAATTCCACATAGACGGGCTGCGGGTCGACGCTGTCGCGTCCATGCTCTACCTCGACTACTCCAGGCCCGCCGACGGCTGGGTGGCCAATATCTACGGTGGCCGGGAGAATCTGGAAGCCGTGTCCTTCCTTCAGGAGACCAACGCCACGGTCTACCGGCGTGCCCCAGGCGCGATCATGATTGCCGAGGAGTCGACGGCCTGGCCCGGTGTCACCCGACCGACCCATCTCGGTGGCCTGGGTTTCGGCTTCAAATGGAATATGGGCTGGATGCACGACACGCTGGACTACCTGTCGCGGGCACCGGTGTTCCGTGCCTACCACCATCACCAGATGACCTTCTCCATGATGTACACCTACTCGGAGAACTTCGTCCTGCCGCTCAGCCACGACGAGGTGGTGCACGGGAAGGGCTCCCTGCTCCAGAAGATGCCCGGTGACCGCTGGCAGCAGCTTGCCAACCTGCGTGCGCTCTACGGGTACATGTGGGCGCACCCAGGCAAGCAGCTGCTGTTCATGGGCGGCGAGTTCGCCCAGGAGGCCGAGTGGTCGGAGGCGCGCTCGCTGGGCTGGTGGCACCTTGATGACGCCTGTCACCGCGGCGTGTCCACGCTGGTGACCGATCTCAACCGGATCTACCGTGCCACACCCGCCCTGTGGGAACAGGACACCTCTCCTGAGGGGTTCTCCTGGATCGACGCCAACGACGCCGAGAACAACGTGTTCTCATTCCTCCGCTGGGCTGGCAGCGGCTCGACATCCGCCGGCCGGCCGGCCGGTACGGTGCTCGCCTGCGTCACGAACTTCGCGGGTGTGCCGCACTCCAGCTACCAGCTCGGCCTGCCGTTCACCGGCCGCTGGCGCGAGGTCCTCAACACCGACGCCACCGACTACGTGGGCAGCGGTCTGGGGAACCTGGGCTCGGTGGTCGCCATCGACGCAGCCCATCACGGCCAGCCCGCATCCGTGCGGTTGACCCTGCCCGCGCTGGCCACCCTCTGGCTGGCCTACGAGTGCGACGGCCAGAGCGGCCAGAGCGGCCAGAGCTGACCGGGGAGAAGCGACCGGCCGGGTACGGACAGCTCCGCCACGCCACCCAACGCGGCGGAGCTGTCACCGATGGCAGGCGGAAGCTGGCGACGCCCACATCCTCAATGATCAGAAGAGGGCGGCTGACAGCGCGCGGCGCGCGGGCGCGACGGCCGGCTCGGAATCGCCCAGTGCCTCGAACAGGCTGACCAGATGTGCTCGCGCACGTTCCCGTTCGTCGCCCACGGTCCGCCGGACAACGCCGACAAGCCGGGTCAGGCCCGTTTCGACCTCGCCCTTGGCAACCAGGACGTCGGCCAGCATGATGGCCGCCTCGACATCGTCGGGGTCGGCCGACAGCCGGGCGCGCAACCCGGTGACGTCGATCGTGGCCACCCGCTGGAAAAGCCCGACCCGGGCGAGCCCGAGCGTCGCATCCGCGTCGCCGGGGGCCTCGGCCAGCCGGCTGCGGTAGGCGTCGGCCGCGGCGTCGAGATCGCCCTTGGCGAGCGCCTCCTCAGCGGCGCTGTGGTGCGCGTCGGCCGCGGCCTCCGCCGGCCCGCCCGCCAGGCCCGTGACCGCCTCGTCGACCAGTGCCAGCAGCTGGTCAAGCCACGCCCGGACCTCGGGCTCGGGAACCGCGCCGGTGAACTCACCGATGATCCGGCCACCGACGACCGCCTTGACCGCGGGGATCCCCTGGACGCCGGCGGCCTGGGCAAGCTGTGGGTTCGCGTCCACATCGACCTTCGCGAGCACCCAGCGCCCGCCGTCGGCCTCGGCCAGCCGCTCCAGTACGGGGCTGAGCTGCTTGCACGGGCCGCACCACGCCGCCCAGAAATCGACCACCACCGGGGTCTGCAAAGACCGTTGCAGGACCTCGGTCTCGAACGTCGCCTCGGTGACGTCCAAGACGACGGGCTGCCCCGCGGACGCGGACCCGGTGCGGGCCGGGCCGGGCCGGGTGCTCGCGGCGCCCGCCGAGGATCGCGACGGCGCGGGTTTGGGGTCGAGCGGGACCGCGCCGGCAAAGCGCAGACTGGCGAGCTCGCTGGGAAGCCGTGGATCCCCGGCCGCTGCGTTTCTCGACCCCGGCGGTACTGATCGTGACGAACGGGACCCAGGTGACATGGTTGACCTCCGTGGCATGACTCCATCGTTGCATCTGAACAGCGAAACCGGACATGGCCTACGTGGCAGGCGCCTACGATGCGTGCATGTCGTGATCCGAGTAGACCCGGGCCCGCCGGACCGGCTCCACCGACCAGGCAAGAACCCTGGGACAGGCAGTCGTGTTCCCTGCCGCTATGTTCCCCGCCGCCCGCCCGCGTCTCCCGCAGCCCCCGGGGGACGCGGGAGACCCGTCGGGGCATCGGCGGGGCCAGGCTCGGCCAGCCGCTGCTCGATCGAAGCGACCTTCGCCCGCAGCGCGTCCGTGACCCCGGGACGGATGTCGGCCTTGAGCACGAGGCTGACCCGGCCGGATCCGGCGGCAACCGCGTCCACCGCTCGTCGCACGACAGGCATGACCTCCTCCCACTCCCCCTCGACCGTGGTGAACATCGCGGTCGTCTCGTTGGGCAGGCCACTGGCACGCACCACTCGCACGGCTTCGGCGACCAGGCCGCCGACATCCTCACCCGTCCCGATCGGTGTCACGCTGAACGCCACAAGCATGGCTCACACCTACCACGCGGCCCGCGAGGGCCAGTCGCCCGGGTGCGTTGGGCACGCCGCGGAAACCATGATCTCCCACTGGCCGCTCCGCCAGAAAAATGCTACGGTCCGCGACATCATAAATCCACGGACGGCACAACCGAGGCTTCAACCAAACCCGGGACAACGCTCCCTGACGGCACGCCCTACCATTGCCCGCCGTGGAGTGGAAAACACGGGGCGACGAGGCATAGGTGGTTCCACGGACCCTCCTCGACGCGCTGACCAGCCTGGTGGTGGTGGTCGGCGCGGACGGTCGTGTGCTCGATGCCGGCGCCGCGGCCAGAACCTTTCTCGGTGAACGGCTGGCCGGCACGGAGCCGGTCCACCTCAGGGACCTGGCCGATCTGGTCGATCCCTCGTCACAGGTCCGGCTGCGCGACGTCGTGCCGCGGGCGCTGGCCCGCGCCGGGCAGTGGCGCGGAAGCGTCGACCTCGTTGACGCCGCGGGCAACGTGGCGCCGTATCTGGTGTCGGTACGGGTCGACCCGTCCGGCGCAGTAGTGATCGTCGCGAATGACACCGAGGACATCCGCGCCCGGGAGGCGGCCGAACGGGAGTCCCGGGCCACGGACGAGTTCATCGCACGGCTCGGCCACGAACTGCGCACCCCGCTCAACGCGGTGCTGGGCTTCGCCCAGCTGCTGGAGCTCGAGCCACTGCCAGCGGAGCTGCACGAGGACGTGGAGCGCATCATCACCGGCGGCAGGCACATGCAGGCCCTCATCGACGACGTACTGGATCTGGCCCGGCTGCGGGCCGGGCGCGGGGACATCAACAAGGGGCCCGTCAACGTCCTGGAAATCGTCCAGGGCGTCGTCGAACTGGTCGAACCACTCGCGGAACAACGCGGCATCCGCCGTGTCATCTCGCCAGCCGAGCCGCTGGTCGCCGACGCTGACCGCCGCAGGTTGTGGCAGGTCCTGCTCAACCTGGTCGGCAACGCGTTGAAGTACGGGCGGGAGGGCGGCACCCTGCGGGTGGGTATCGTTCCCGTCACCGGAGCCCGGGTCCGGATTGAGGTCGAGGACGACGGCAACGGCCTCCCGCCCGAAGCCATGGACCGGTTGTTCCGGCCGTTTGAGCGCCTCGGAGCCGAACGAACCGGCGTTGAGGGCAGTGGACTGGGCCTTGCGCTGTCACACGCGCTGGTAACCGCAATGGGTGGTGTCCTGACCGCGGCAAGCCGTTTCGGGGTGGGCAGCGTCTTCGCGGTCGTTCTGGACACCATCGACGTCCGCTTCGACAGCGATGACGACTTCGACGGGTACGAATACGGGCATGGGCACGGGCACGGGCACGGGCACGGGCACGGGCACGACGATTACGACGGATTCGCTCCGGTGCCGGCCGTCCCGGCCGCACGAGCGGGCTCGGCGTCGCGGCCCGCCGGCCATCTCCGCGTCGTGCACATCAGCGGCGATCCCGCGACCAGAACAATGGTCACCCATGTACTGCGCAACTCCCTCGGCGCGGACACCGTCACGGTGCCGCGGGCCGCTCTC
>NZ_CAKJTP010000010.1:36065-61942 GCF_917627335.1 Protofrankia sp. CiT1
GCTCGGCGTCGCGGCCCCCGGCCATCTCCGCGTCGTGCACATCAGCGGCGATCCCGCGACCAGAACAATGGTCACCCATGTACTGCGCAACTCCCTCGGCGCGGACACCGTCACGGTGCCGCGGGCCGCTCTCGCCCTCGACGCCGTCCGGCGGGCCCGGCCGGCGCTGGTGCTGCTGGACCGGGAGCTACCGGACAGCAGCGCCGAAGACCTGCTCAGGACGCTCACGGCGGACCCTCGGGTGGGGCGGGTACCCGCGGTCGTACTCACCATGGACGACGATCCGCGGGAGCTCGTGCGGCTGCGGCAGGCTGGCGCCGTGGCCGTGCTGGGAGCGCCCCTGGACGTCGCCGCGATAATCGCCGCGGCTGGTCACCTCACCGCCGCGGACCCGGCGCGCTGAGCCCTCAGCCGAGGCGCGTCGCCGCACCCAGGGCGGCGACGACCCGGTCGGCGGCCGTGTAGGGGTCTATCCGGCCGGCGGTGACCTGCGCGGCGAGGCCATCGATCAGATCACCGCCGCGCAGATCCCCCATGCGCTGCCGAAGCGCGGTAAGCGCGATCTGCTCGATCTCGTCAGCGGCCCGCCGCCGGCGGCGGGCATCAAGGACGCCGTGTCCGACCATCCAGGCACGATGATCAGCGATCGCCGCCACCACCTCGGCGATGCCCTCTCCGCGTGCGGCCACGGTCTTGCGGACCGGCGGCCGCCACTCCTGTCCGGAGGCCGCGGGCCCGGTAAGCGCAATCATGTTCTTGAGCTCACGGTAGGTGTGTTCCGCGCCGTCGCGGTCAGCCTTGTTGACCACGAGGATGTCGGCGATCTCAAGGATGCCGGCCTTCGCGGCCTGGACGCCGTCGCCCATCCCCGGCGCCAGCAGCACCAGCGTGCAGTCGGCCAGCGACGCGATGTCGACCTCGGCCTGGCCCACCCCCACCGTCTCGACGAGCACCACGTCGAAACCGGCCGCGTCGAGCACCCGCAACGCCTGTGGAGTCGCCCAGGACAGCCCGCCCAGCTGCCCCCGTGAGGCCAGCGACCGGATGTAAACCCCCGGATCGGTGGCATGCTCCTGCATCCGCACCCGGTCGCCGAGCAGCGCGCCACCGGTGAACGGCGACGACGGGTCGATGGCCAGCACGCCGACCCGCAGGCCGCGCGCTCGAAACGCGGCCACGAGCGCGGACGTCGAGGTCGACTTGCCCACCCCGGGGGAGCCGGTAAGGCCGATCACCTGTGCGTGGCCGGCTCGTGGCGCGAGCAGGGCCATGATTTCCCGGAGCTGCCCGGCCGCATCCTCGACCAACGAGATCAACCGCGCGACCGCCCGCGGATTACCGGCGACCGCCGCATCCACCAGATCGGCGGCGGATGCGGTACGCGGCCGGGCCGGGGCCGCTGGCGCCGAAGCCGGGATCACGCCGGGACGCGCAGGATGAGGGCATCTCCCTGACCACCGCCGCCGCACAGGCCGGCGGCACCGGTACCGCCGCCGCGGCGACGCAGCTCAAGGGCGAGCGTGAGGGCGATCCGGGTACCGGACATGCCGACCGGATGGCCGAGGGCGATCGCGCCACCGTTGACGTTGGTGATCTCCGGGCCAATACCAAGATCGCGCATGGCCTGGATGCCCACCGCGGCGAACGCTTCGTTGATCTCATAAAGATCCACGTCCGCGGGGGTCAGGCCCTCCTTGCGCAGCGCCGCCGAGATCGCGTTGGCCGGCTGCACCTGCAGCGAGGTGTCCGGGCCGGCGACGAAGCCGTGGTGGCCGACCTCGGCGAGCACCGGCAGCCCGAGCTCGGCGGCCTTCGCCCGGCTCATGACGACGACCGCCGCCGCGCCGTCAGAGATCTGTGACGCCGAACCAGCCGTGATCGTGCCGTCGGCGGCGAAGGCGGGACGCAGTTTCGCCAGGGACTCGGAGGTGGTGTCACCGCGGACCCCCTCGTCCTGGCCGACGGACACCGGGTCGCCACGCCGCTGCGGCACCTCCACCGGGACGATCTCGTCATCGAACAGGCCGTTCTTGATGGCGGCGGCGGCCCGCTGGTGCGAGCGGGCGGCGAACTCGTCCTGCTCGGCCCGGCCGATCCCCAGCCCCGCGTTGTATCGCTCGGTGCCCAGCCCCATCACCACCTGATCGAACGCGCAGAACAGAGCGTCATGGGCGGTGGCGTCCACCAGTTCGGCGTTGCCGTAACGGACGCCCTCGCGCAGGGACGGCAGCAGGTGCGGCGCGCGTGTCATCGACTCCATGCCGCCGGCGACGACGACGTCGAACTCACCGCTCGCGATGTAGGTGTCGGCCAGCGCGATCGCGTCCAGGCCGGAGAGGCAGACCTTGTTCACCGTGATCGCGGGCACGCTCATCGGGACTCCGCCCCGGACCGCGGCCTGCCGAGCGGTGATCTGGCCCTGGCCAGCCTGGATCACATGGCCCATGATCACATAATTGACCTGATCGCCGCCAATGCCCGCGCGCGCCAGGGCAGCTTTGATCGCGAGCCCGCCGAGCTCGACGGCGGAGAAGGTCTTCAGAGCGCCGGACAGCTTGCCGATCGGGGTCCGCGCGCCGGCCACGATGACGGAACCAGGCATGGATGGCCTCCCGGGAGACGACTGCGTGTTCTGCAACAATAACGTGATCTTGCGTCAGATGCCCCCGCGCGGCGCGGTGCGGGTATGGCAGCATCGCGGCATACCCGCGAGACATACCCGCGAGAGGGGATCCGAGTCCGCGATGTTCACAAGAATCGATCATGTCGGCATTGCCGTCCGGGATCTGGACAAGGCCATCACGTGGTACGAGACGACCTTCGGGCTCACGGTGACCGCCACGGAGACCAACGAGGAGCAGGGCGTCCGTGAGGCCATGCTCCTCGTGGCCGACGCCGCCCCGGGCGGCTCGTACGTGCAGCTGCTCGAGCCGATCCGGGCGGACTCCCCGGTCGGGAAGTTCCTCGCCCGCAACGGCGAGGGCGTCCACCACATCGGCTACGGCGTCAACGACGTCGAGAAGGCCCTGGCCGCCATCGCCGAGCAGGGCGTCCGCCTGGTCGACAAGCGGCCGAGACACGGTTCGATGGGCGCGAGCATCGCGTTCCTGCATCCGAAGGACACCGGCGGCGTCCTCACCGAACTGGTGCAGGCTGTCAAACACTGAGCACAGCAAACACCAGACGGAACGGGCCATGGGGGTCATGGCCCTGGGGCCCCCGTATCTCCGCGGCGCGGAAATGCGGAAATACGGGGTCAGGCGATCCCGCAGCCGGCGGTGAAGGGCGACTGTGCCGAGGCCAGGTCCACCGTGCTGCTTGTGGGCGAGCCGAGCGCGGTGAAGCCCGTGCTTATCAGCTCCCACGTCGTCGACGTCACCTGGTAGATCTTGTCCGTGGTCCGGTCACCCGCGGCGACCACGACTTTCCCGGCCTCACAACGGAACCCGTCACCGTGGGCGCCGTTGAGGCCAGCATGCAACGGACTGTTGCTCACGATCCGCAGCTGCCCGGTCTGCGTCAGTTTGGCCACACCGAAGTTCCTGGTACTGCCGTTGCTGTCGGTCTGGACGATCAGCTCGCCATACCCATCGGCGTCGATATCGAAGACCGACAGACTCAGCGGTGACGCCACCGCCGGGAATGTCACCGAGGTTGACCCGAACAGGCTGAGCGCGACCACGACCGTGGTGTCGGACACGGTCGCCGGGTCGCTCTTGCCGTCACCGTCAACATCGCCAGCCATCGCCGGGACGGACACCGGCGGCGGGAGCGCCGGAGAATGGACGTTGCTGGGCGTTCCGCTCGGATGGCTGGTCGATGCCGCCGACGGCGTCTCCTCCCCCGGACCGCCGGGGCTGGTGGGCGGCGCCGCGGTCTCCAATCGACTCACCGGCGCCGACGGCCGCCCCGGGCCGCCCCCGAGCGTCCCGCCATGGCCCGGCGGTGTCACGGGCCGGCGCGACACGGTCACGTCAGGAGTCGTCTGGGTCAGCGGAGGCCGAGCCGGCTCGACCAGAGTGGCTGAGGTGCGGGGTTCGATCACCAGGTAGACAAGGCCGATCAGACCGGCCAGCGCCAGCCCGCCGACAGTCATCATGGGCATCCGCAGCCGGCGCCGGCGAATGACGCCGGCGCGGATCCGGTGATAGCCCGCCGGGGAGGCCTGGACCGGCTCCACCGCCTCGGTCAGGAGACGACGCAGCTCGTCGGGTTCGAGCGCGGTCACCGCAGGCCCTCCAGCTTGCTGCCGAGCGCGGTCAGCCCGCGGGACGTGTAGGCCTTGACCGACCCGACGCTGCACTTCATGACCGCGGCCGCAGCCGCCTCGGAAAGGTCCGCGTAGTAGCGCAGGACCACGGCCTCGCGCTGCCGCCGCGGCAGCTCCCGCAGGGCCTGCACGACCGCGGCACGCTCGACCAGGGTGTAGGCACCCTCCTCGGCGCTGGCCGCGTCCGGCATGGGCTTGGGTGCGTGCTTGAGCGCCACCAGCCGCCGCCGCAGCGTTGAACGGGCAAGGTTGACCACCGTCTGCCGCAGGTAGGCAAGCGCCTTGTCCCTGTCCTCCAGCCGCCCCCAGGCAGTGTGGACCCGAATGTAGGCGTCCTGGACAACCTCTTCGCACAGCCCGACGTCATCCAACAGAAGTGCGGCGAGGCGGACCAACGACCGGTAGTGTTCTGCGTACAGAGCGGTCAGTGCGGCGTCGGCATCCCGCGCGACCTGGCTGCGAGCGGCGTCGCTCCGCGCAGGCACGGGCCGCCACCCCTCCACTACTGTCATGGGCGCGGTCACGCCAGGTCAGACGCGCTCCTACCCCTAATGGTTGCTCTCAGGTTGTATCGCTTCCAGCGCGGGCGCACACCCCCAACCGCGCGACTTGTAGGCATACCCGTCGGTAGCATCTGCCCGACATTGCCGGATGACGTTTGGGAGGCCAATCGTGAAGGAAATTGTCGAAGCGATTCTCGTCGGCGAGACCTCCGAGGCAGCGTTCGCCGCCCTGCCCGTACCCGAGACCTACCGGGGGGCGGTTATCCGCAAGGATGAGACCGGCCTCTTCACCGGGCTCGCGTCCAGGGACAAGGACCCTCGGCGCTCCCTGCACATCGATGAGGTCGCGACCCCTGAGCTCGGTCCGGGTGAGGCACTGGTCGCCGTGATGGCCTCCGCGATCAACTACAACACCGTCTGGACGTCGATCTTCGAGCCGCTCCCGACGTTCGGTTTCCTGGAACGTTACGGCCGGTCCTCCCCGCTCGGCAAGCGCCATGACCTGCCCTACCACGTGGTCGGCTCCGATCTCGCCGGGGTTGTGCTGCGGACCGGCCCCGGAGTGCACATATGGTCCCCCGGCGACGAGGTGGTCGCCCACTGCCTGTCAGTCGAGCTGGAGCGGCCGGAAGGCCACGACGACACCATGCTCGACCCCGAGCAGCGCATCTGGGGCTTCGAGACCAACTTCGGCGGGCTCGCGGAGCTCGCCCTGGTCAAGGCCAACCAGCTGATGCCGAAGCCCGCGCACCTGAGCTGGGAGGAGGCCGCCGCCCCCGGTCTGGTGAACTCCACCGCCTACCGTCAGCTGATCTCCCACAACGGCGCCAACATGAAGCAAGGCGACGTGGTGCTGATCTGGGGCGCGAGTGGCGGCCTCGGCTCCTACGCCACGCAGATGGCGCTGAACGGCGGGGCGATCCCGGTCTGCGTCGTGTCCTCCCCCCAGAAAGCCGAGATCGTCCGTCGTATGGGCGCCGACCTGGTCATCGACCGGGCCGCTGAGGACTACCGGTTCTGGGCCGACGAGCACACCCAGAACCCCAAGGAGTGGCAACGTCTCGGCAAGAAGATCCGCCAGCTCACCGGCGGGGAGGATCCCGACATCGTCTTCGAACACCCCGGCCGGGAGACCTTCGGCGCGTCCGTCTACGTCACCCGGCGCGGCGGAACGATCGCGACCTGCGCGTCCACGAGTGGCTTCATGCACTCCTACGACAACCGCTACCTGTGGATGAACCTGAAGAAAATCGTCGGTTCGCACTTCGCGAACTACCGCGAGGCATGGGAGGCCAACCGGCTGATCGCCAAGGGGCTCATCCACCCGACCCTGTCCCGTGTCTACCCGCTCGCCGAGACCGGCCAGGCCGCCTTCGACGTTCACCGAAACCTCCACCAGGGCAAGGTCGGGGTACTCTGCCTCGCGCCGGAGGAAGGCCTCGGGGTCCGCGACGCCGCCACCCGCGAGCGTCACCTTGCCGCGATCAACCGATTCCGTGGCGTGTAGGACCGGTCATCCCGGCATCGGGAGCGGCGAGGGGGCGGTCTGGCCCAGGCCGATGGCAGACCGGCCACCGCACCTCCCGGTGGCAGGTCTGGCACTCTGATGTCCTATGAGCGAGCAGACCGATCTCATCCCGATGTCCGACGGCACGGACGCCTCGCCGGACTTCGATCTGGTTCGTCGCGGTTACGACCCACATCAGGTCAGGGCGCACGTCAACTGGCTCGTCGAACAGCTGCGCGAGGCGGAGTCGCATCGGGCGGCCGCCGAGGCCGCGGCATCCGAGGCCGCCTCCGAAGCCGCCACGGCACGTGATGATCTCGCAGCCAACCGGCCCGCGTGGGAGGAGTTCGGCGATCGGATCACCCAGATCCTCCAGCTCGCGGAGGAGGAGGCCGCCGCGGTACGGGCCGAACGGACGCGGGAGGCCGAGGTCGCGCTCCAGGAGGCCGAGCGGGTACAGGCCGACGCGCGGCGGACCCATGAGCGGATGCTCCAGGAAGCCGGAGCGGCCGCTCAGGCGACGATCTCAGCGGCGCAGGCCGAAGCCGAGGACATCCTCTCCAGGGCACGTACCGCCGTCGCGGCGGCCGAGGAGGAGTCCCGCCGCCGGCTGGCTGATCTCGGCCGGCAGCGGGACCAGGTGACCGCCCAGCTCGGTCAGCTGCGCGACCGGCTGGCCGCGGCCATGGCTCCGCTGGACCTCGGCTCGTCCTCGTCCTCGTCGCCGGTAGGCGGCGAGGACACGGCGGTTATCCGTTCCTGAAACGTCCACGCCGTTCATATAATTCATATGGCTTGTACGCTTCATGCGGTTTGTTACCGTATTATCCGTACAGTCCATGTTGTTCGCTTCTGAGCCCCCGATCTCACAGACCCGGCGGGATACGCCGGTCACGACGGGTCCAGCAGGCTGTGTGCCAGTGCCTGCGATCAGCGATGTGATCGTCGCGCCAGCAGACGACGTGCGGAGTGGCTGGCAGGATCTCCTGCTCGCAGCCGGGGCAGCGGTAGTACTTGCGCGCGGCCGCGCCGCTGATCCGGCGCACAATCCAGTCCCCGTCCGCGCGTTGTTCGATCGTCTTGGCTCCGACGACGGGCAGGATGGGCGAGCTGGGCGGTCGCTCCGGCCGCGCGCGCCGCGACCGTCTGCCGGTCACCGCGGCCGCGGCGCCGACGGACTTTGCGGGCGACGGAACCGCGCTGTGCGGGGGCGTGACGCGCTCGGGTCCGCGTCGGGCGCGAGCGTCTGGTTGACAACTTCACCCTCGACGATGCGATGCGGGTCGTTCCCCGCCGCGCCGCCCCGGCGGGAGCCGGCAAACCGGTCAACGGTCGACTCGGCGAGCGTCCGGGCCAGTTTCACCCGCCGGATCATCCCTCGCGGTGACGACAACGCGGCGGACGCACCAATCATGATCTGGAAAGTCCGGTCGCTGCCACGCCAGTGCTCGCGCAGGATGGCCTCGCCCGCGCCCAGCTGCAGGCGACGGAACGCGAAAGCCATGAGCGCGATGTCGTCGAACTGACCGACCACGGGAACCAGGCTCATCAGCCGGTTGCGCGGTGAGACCAGATAGGCCAGCGACGCCGCCGCCTCCATCTTGGCCGCCTGCGGCACCCTCGGATCAACGAGAACCCGCCGCAGCATCACCGCGAGATCGGGCACGAACGTCACGATCTCGCGGCCGACCTCCCGCGCGGCATCCTTGTCCAGCGAGACCATGTGGCTTCCTCCGAAACGACGGCGGGACCAGACCGGCCATGCCGGTGCCCGGCCCAGACAAACATGCAGTCCGGCGCCATCGTAGGCGACGAAACGAACCAACCAGGACCGTTCCCCCGCCCCCTCGCTCCCTCGCCGGGTCAGTAGACGCGGAAGCCACGCCGGGTCTTACGGCCGAGATACCCAGCCTTGACAAGGTGTTCGAGCAGCGGCGCCGGGGCATAACCGGGCTCCCGGAACTCCAGGTACAGCGTGCGCACGATGGCGAGCGTCACGTCCAGCCCGACGACGTCGGCGAGTTCGAACGGCCCCATCGGATGCGCGCAGCCGACCTTCATCGCCGTGTCGATGGCATCGACATCCGCGTAGTGCGCCTCCAGCATCTTCACGGCGTCGTTGAGATAGGGGAACAGCAGGGCGTTGACAATGAACCCGGCGCGGTCCGCACAGCGCACCGGGTGCTTGCCTGCCGCCCGCGCCACCTGGGCAACCGTCGCGGTGACGTCGTCAGCGGTCAGAACGGTCGGCACGATCTCCACCAGCCGCATCACCTGGGCCGGGTTGAACCAGTGCATCCCCACCACGTCCTGGGGGCGCGAGGTGGCGGTCGCACATTCGATCACCGGCAGGGAGGACGTGGTGGTCGCGATGATCGCCCCGGGCCGGATGACCGCGTCGATCTCGGCGAACAGCGCTCGCTTGACCGCGAGGTCCTCCACGACCGCCTCGATGACGAGGTCACAGCCGGCAAGCGCGGAAAGGTCGGTGGTGCCCCGCACCCGGGCCAGTGTCGCGGCCCGGTCGTCCGAGGAGATCCGGCCCTTCGCGACGCCCTTGTCCAGGGAGCGCTCGAGGTTCTTGCGGACACCAGCGAGCTTCTCCTCGCCCCGGGCACGGAAGATCACATCATAGCCATGACGGGCGCAGACCTCGATGATCCCGCCGGCCATGGTGCCGGTACCGATGACACCGATCGTGCGCACCGGCCTGACGGCCGCGCCCGAGCGCCCGGAATCGGACGAGGCCACGGCGTCCGGCGTGACGGCGTCGACGATCTGGGAGGAGTCGGGAGCCGCGTAGGTGTAGAACCCGCGACCGGTCTTGCGGCCGAGCATCCCGGCCGTGACCAGCTGCTTGAGCAGCGGCGCCGGGGCGTGCAGGTGGTCCCGGGACGTATGGTAGATCGAATCGAGGATCTCGTAGGCGGAGTCGAGGCCGATGAGGTCCAGCAACGCCAGTGGGCCCATCGGATGACCGCAGCCCAGCCGCATGGCCGCGTCGATGTCCTCCCTGGTGGCGTAGTGTGCCTCCAGCATCCGCACGGCGTTGTTGAGGTACCCGAACAACAGGGCGTTGGCGATGAAGCCAGCCCTGTCCCCGGCGACCACCGCGCTCTTGCCGACCTTCGCGACCAGCGCTTCCAGATCCTCCAGCGCGGCGGAGTCGGTGACCACCGTTCGGATGATCTCCACGAGGCCCATCACCGGCGCCGGGTTGAACCAGTGCGTGCCAATCACCCGCGACGGGCGGGAGGTGCCGGCGGCCAGTTCGGTGACCGACAGCGAGCTCGTGTTCGTAGCGATGATCGTGCCGGACGGGCACAGCCTGTCCAGCTCCGCGAGAACCGCCCGCTTGTCCTCGATCCGCTCGGGCACCGCCTCAACGACCAGCCGGCACTCGGCCACGGCCGTCAGGTCGGTACCGGCGTGGATCCGGTCGAACAGGGCGTCCCGGTCGGCCTCGGTCAGCTTGCCGCGGCTGACCGCCCGCTCGGTGGAATGCCGGATGTGGTCGAGCCCCCGGGCAAGTGTCTCGCCATCGAGCTCCACCCCCACCACCTCGATGCCGGCACGCGCCAGTACCTCGGTGATCCCCGCGCCCATGGTGCCGAGCCCGACAACTCCGACCTTCGTGAAGTCCTGAGCCACGTCGGCCACCCCTCTCGTCGCTGTACCTGTGCCCGCCGCCGGTGCGCGAAATACTTCCAGAACTTCGGCGCACAAGCCGACGAGCGCCACCCGGAGCGGCAGCTGTCAGCGGAGCGAGAGACACCCTCCATACGCAGGCTGTTCACGCGCCCAGCCGGCTCCGCGCGCCGCTCAGCCCCCATCAGCCATGGCCGCCGCGGTTCACTGAAATGTACCCTTTTGCAACGTTTGAACGTAGGGAACGACACACTCCCGCCGATCCCGTCAGCGGGAGGCCGACGGCCGTGCCTCCGCCCGCGATGCCCGCCACACCGGCGGCTCCAATGATCAATATCGATGGCTGGTCGGCCATCAGGGCCGGCAAAGAAGATCGCGACAGAGCCGCCGGCCCAACGGCGCGAGGGTCAGGAAGGGCGACGGCAACGTGCAGCCGAGCACCGCGGCGGCCGCGTCGACGCCGGCCAGCTGATCACGCACAGCTTCCCATGGGGCGTCACTCAGCAGCCCCGCCACCGGTAGCGGGCATGCCGCCAGCACCCAGCCGCGGTCGACCACCACAAAACCGCCGCACATTCCCTCCAGCGCCCGCGCCGCGGTCATCATGTCCTGGTCAGTGACTCCGATGATGGCCAGATCGCCGGGAGCCACGCTGGTGGTCATCGCGATCGCACCCTGGCGCAGGCCAACCCCGCGGATGAAACCGACCCGGGTCGCGGCGGCTCGGTCCGCCTGTCGCGCAATCATGGCAATCTTGATCACGTCATGCCCGGGATCAGCCACCACCTGACCGGTGCCATCGCCGGTACGAGCAGGTCGAACCTGGATGATCTGGATATCGGGCGCGCTGCCCGCGGCGGCGCTCACCTGTACACCGTCAACCATGCCGGCCGTCGCGGCCGTGGCCGCCGCGGCGGTGAACGAGCCGCTGTGCAGGCCAGCCGGCAGAGCCATCCGTTCCCGGCTCCACTCAGGGACAGCATCGAGGTTGTCGAACAGCGGGCGGCCGCGCTCGGCGGCCATCCGCCCGCTGGCGAGAACGATCTCCGGTGGTCTGGGTCCCGCGATGTCAGTGACGATCTGGACGTCGGCCAGCCGTGCCGGCGCGAGCGATCCGAGCAGGTGCTCCAAGCCGTACCGGCGGGCCGGGCCGAGGGTCACCGCCCGGATGGCAGTCATCGGCTCCGCACCGGCCTCGACCATGCGGTGGACCATCCGGTCGAGGTGACCGTGCTCGGCGATGTCAGCGATCTGCCATGCCCCGGCGAGTTCCGCGGGGGCGTCGGGTGGTGGCGGCTCGGCGGGTCCGATCCGGGGAACGGCCTGCGGGGGCAGCCGCATCCCGGCGTCCGGGAGGCTGGCGCCGCCAGCTGCCGGAGAGGTCCTGGCAAGCAGCCGCACCGGGGTCCCCGAAGCGGTCACGAGCCGCGTACCGCGCGGTCCGCACAGGGCTGCGGGCAGGTCCGCGTCCACAAGCAGGGTGACCGTCCCGCGGGGCACGACGAGACGGGCGAGCTCGCCGGGCGTCAGCAACGTCTGTTCCAACCGGACGCCCGGGTCGACGTAGGCCGGCAACAGGTAACGACCGGACGCGTCCAGGGTACGGCGGGCACGCAGCGCCCCGGGGCGTGTCACCGCGGCGATGAACTTACCGACGATGAGCAGGTCACGATGCCGCAGCTCACCAGCCTGGACGACAGCGACCATGCCACCGCGGACGGCCAGGTCCGCTTCCTGGGTACCGTTCGCGACCCGCCGCAGACGTTCACGTTCCCCCGCTGTCGGAGCCAGCTGGGGGGATACCGCGACGGTGCCGAAGCGCACAGCGCGGACCGAAGGCTCGGCATGGGCCGTCCCACCAGCCGGTGTCATCCACACCGGCGCCGCGTCGGGCGAGCGGAGCACAGGCCCGGACGCCGGCCGCGCCCGTTCGCGGTCACGCTCGGCAATCATACAACCTCCGAAAACCCAGTTCTGGCGAGCCCGGCCCAGGGCGTGTCTGAATGGATCATCGATTTTCTGGATCATCGCCCACATCGACCACCATCCATCAGGCACGCCGTAGTGGTCGCCGCCAGAAGTTCGCCCAGGGCCTGCCGGCGCCAGACGGCGCCTCGCGTCGTTGCCGCCAGTCGCCCCCAGCACCTCCGGTGACTCCCTCCTCGGCCTCGCGACGCACGTGCCTCAGCCCCGCTTCTTGATCCACACCCCTGTTACCGTGCGCTCTTAGCGGCATGGCCGCATCACTCTGCTGCCAGTCAGGCCGATCGCGCCCATGAACCCGCGGCCTGTAACCTTTCCGTAACCAAATGGTCCCGAACGGACACAACCCGAAGCCTTTCCCAGGCAGACTGGCCACCATACGCATTAAAAAAACAACCGTGCGTATTAGGCAATAGGAGTGTCCGGCTCGCGCCGTCCAGGCGGCCCCTGGCCGTGTTCTGGGCCACACCGGTACAACTCATCCGGTATCGGTGTGGCCCGCGGCCTTGCCAGGAACCGCCTGGACGCGCCTCCCTGATCGAACGACGGCTGCCGAAACACGCCGTAAGCTTCCAGCTGTGCTGCTGAGCCCGCATGAGCAGGAACGGCTGCTGATCCATGTCGCGGCCGGGCTTGCCCGGGAGCGACGAGCCCGCGGTCTGCGGCTCAACCATCCCGAGGCAACCGCCATTCTCACGTCCTTCCTCTTGGAGGGCGCGCGTGACGGGCGCACGGTCGCCGATCTGATGACGGCCGGCCGCGGCGTGCTCACCCGCGAGGATGTCATGGACGGAGTCCCCGAGATGCTCGCCGAGGTCCAGGTCGAGGCGACCTTCCCGGACGGCACCAAACTGGTGACCGTTCACCAGCCGATCCCATGAGTGCCCCCGGGACTCCGGCTTCCCGGGCCCCGGCCGGCCTCCGGCCGGGCGAGGTCCGCCACGGCGACGACCCGGTTGAGATCAACCCGGGGCGCCCCGTGCTGACGCTGCGGGTTCGCAACCTCGGTGACCGTCCCGTGCAGGTCGGGTCGCATTATCACTTCACCGCGGCCAACCCCGCGCTGGAGTTCGATCGGAACGCCGCCTGGGGGCACCGGCTCGCCGTTCCCGCCGGCACCGCCGTCCGCTTCGAGCCCGGTGTGGAACGCGAGGTGGAGCTGGTGCCGCTCGCCGGCCGCCGGATCGTGCCGGGTCTGCGCACCGAATCGGCCGGCCCGCTGGATCCGGCCGCGCCGGACAGCGCGAAGCCGAGCGGGACAGGGCCGAACCGCGCGGGAACGGCCGGCACGGGGACGGAAGCGGGGACGGCGCTGGGGACGGACCAGTGAACAGGTACCTGGACCGCGCCCGTTACGCCGACCTGTATGGTCCCACCGTCGGTGACCGCATCCGCCTGGCGGACACCGGCCTGTTCATCGAGGTGACCGAGGACCGCAGCCGCGGGCCGGCCGGCACCGGCACCGGCGACGAGGCGGTCTTCGGCGGCGGCAAGGTGATCCGGGAGTCCATGGGACAGGCCCGGGCCTCGCGTGCCGAAGGCACCCCCGATCTGGTCATCACCGGCGCGGTCGTGCTGGATCACTGGGGCGTGGTCAAGGCCGACGTCGGCATCCGGGACGGCCGGATCGTCGCGCTCGGCAAGGCCGGCAACCCCGACACCATGGACGGGGTCCATCCCGGTCTGGTCATCGGGCCCGGCACGGAGATCCTCGCCGGCAACGGGAAGATCCTCACCGCGGGCGCGGTGGACTGTCACGTCCACCTGATCTGCCCGCAGCAGGTCCCTGAGGCCCTCGGCGCCGGCATCACCACGCTGATCGGCGGCGGGACCGGCCCAGCCGAGGGAACCAAGGCCACCACCGTCACCCCCGGCCCGTGGAACCTCGCCCGGATGCTGTCCGCGATGGACACCGTGGCGATGAACGTCGTCCTGCTCGGGAAGGGCAACACCGTCGGCGAGGCCGCGCTGTGGGAACAGCTGCGCGCCGGTGCCGCCGGCTTCAAACTGCACGAGGACTGGGGGTCGACCCCGGCCGCGATCGACACCTGCCTGCGGGTCGCGGACGCCGCCGGGGTGCAGGTGGCGCTGCATTCCGACACCCTCAACGAGGCCGGTTTCGTCGAGGACACGCTCGCCGCGATCGCGGGGCGAGCCATCCACGCCTACCACACCGAGGGCGCCGGGGGCGGGCACGCCCCGGACATCATCACCGTGGCCGCGGCACCGAATGTGCTGCCGAGCTCGACAAACCCGACCCGGCCGCACACGGTCAACACCCTCGACGAGCATCTCGACATGCTCATGGTCTGCCATCACCTGAACCCGGCCGTGCCCGAGGACCTGGCCTTCGCCGAAAGCCGGATCCGGCCGTCGACCATCGCCGCCGAGGACGTGCTGCACGACCTCGGCGCGATTTCGATGATCGGTTCGGACTCACAGGCCATGGGCCGCATCGGCGAGGTCGTGCTGCGCACCTGGCAGACCGCGCACGTGATGAAGGCGCGGCGCGGCCCCCTGCCCGGGGACGGGCCCGCGGACAACGCCCGCGCCCGGCGCTACGTCGCCAAGTACACGATCTGCCCGGCGGTGGCGCACGGCCTGGACCACGAGATCGGCTCGGTGGAACCGGGCAAACTCGCCGACCTTGTCCTCTACGACCCGGCCTTCTTCGGTGTCCGGCCGTCGGTCGTCCTCAAGGGTGGGTTCGTGGTGTGGGCGGCGATGGGCGACGCGAACGCCTCCATCCCGACTCCGCAGCCGGTGCTGCCGCGGCCGATGTGGGGGGCCGCGCCCGGCCCGGCGGCGGCGGCATCGCTGACGTTCGTCGCCCCGGCCGCCCTCGACGACGGCCTGCCGCAGCGGCTCGGCCTGGCCAAGCCGATGGTCGCCGTCGCCGACGTGCGCCAGCGTGGTAAGGCCGACCTGCCCGAGAACAGCGCGACCCCCGATATCCGGGTCGCCCCGGACACGTTCACCGTGACCATCGACGGGGAGGCCATCGAAGCCGCACCCGTGACCGAGCTCCCGATGGCCCAGCGCTACTTCCTCTTCTGATTCCTTTCCGGGAGTGGAGCGGTTCCGGTTCCGTGGACAGCGGACCTGAAGGGCCGGTGGTCTCCAGTAGTTCAGTGCACCCCACATTGTGCTGGGAGCAGAGGCTCGGCAAGCTTGATCGTGATCGAATAAGTTCCCGATCTGCCCCAATAGCCTGATTTGAACCCAAACCTAGGCTCCCGACGGGAGGCGGGCGGTGCACTGACCGCTTGATTCCGCCCATAGAGATACCTCTTGCCGCTCCACCGCGGAGTGATCAACCTAACGTCAGGCCGCTCGTCCACGCCCGTCGGCGCCGGCAAGATCACCGCCTGTTCTCTGCACGCTTCAAGGAGACGCCGTGGGAAAACACTCGCAGTCCCCCGGGCCCTGCCCGGCCTGCAAGGGAGATAAGACAACCGAGGTCAGCCAGGATGGGAAGACTGTAAGAATCACCTGTCCGACCTGCAAGGGGACTGGCACCGCATGAGGCGGGAAGACTTCATTCCCGAGACCATCTGGATTCGTCGTGACGACGGGTGGATGGTCCCGGTACGTCGTTCCGACGATCCGGAAGCCTGGCTGAGAGAGGTCAACGGTTCCGAAGCCGTCACCACACAGGTCGACGACGGAAGCGACGAGTACGACGGTAAGGGCATCATCCCGACAAGTTCCAGCACCGCGGGCTGGCTCATGGACAAGATGCTTACCTTGCTCGATGTCCGGCCCGGAATGAACATCCTCGAAATCGGTGCCGGCACCGGATACAACGCCGCGCTTCTAGCGGAACGCGCTGAGCCAGGGTCCGTTGCCACTATCGAAGTCGACCCCATCGTAGCAACGCACGCCCGCGCTGCCCTGGCCAGACTCCGCCTGCCCGTCACGGTCATCACCGGTGACGGAGCCGACGGCTACGCGCAGCGTGCACCGTTCGACAGGGTGATCGCCACCGCGAACGTGTTCACCGTCCCGCCCGCCTGGCTCGCGCAGACCCGCCCCAGAGGCCGGATCGTCGTCCCGATCGCCGGCAGCTTCCACCACGGTGCCCTCGCCTGCCTCACTGTGGCAGCCGATGGGACTGCGCACGGTCGCTTTCACGGCGAAGCCCCCTTCATGTACATGAGGAATCAGCGGCGGGTCCGAAACGTGTGGGGAACCGACGAGAGGACCGCGCGCATCACCTACACCGGCCTTCATCCGATCGAACCATTCACCGATTTCCATGCCGGATTCGCGTTCAGCACCAGAATGCAAGGATGCACGACAGGCCGGCGTCCCGAAGAGGATGGTACCGAGATCCTATGGATATCTCACCACCCGTCCGGTTCTTGGGGCTCATTCATACCCGGAACTGACAGACATGAGGTCTGTCAGTCAGGACCGCGTAACCTTTGGAACGAGCTGGAGGACACTTACCGCTGGTGGATCGATGCCGACAGCCCCGATCATACCCGCATCGGCATCACCGTCACCACCGAAGGCCAGAAGTTCTGGCTCGACACCCCCGAACACACTCTTCCAGCCATACAGGGATCAGCCGTCTGACGACCTGGACAGAGACACCAAAGAAAGATTGTCGCTAATCTTCTCTACATTTTCGAGACACAGCTCTCCCGTGATCAACGCTTCACGGGTGCTGCTTCGTGGGCGGTGGCAGTCCCGCTCTCGGTTTCCGGGGCTCCGCCCCCGTCCCCGGTCCTCTCTCCGGAGATAGGGGGAGGGACGCGGGACCGCTGATCGCCTCCGCCGGCCGGGCACCCGGAGAGACCCGTCCCGGTCCGGTAACCTACGAGGCCCCGGTTCACGATTCCAGGGAGGGCATCACGGCAGGATCGTCCTCGGCGGCGTTGTTGTTACTGGCGGACGGGCGGCTACCGGCCGGCGGGCATGCGCACTCAGGCGGTGTCGAGGCGGCGGTCGTTGACGGCAGCGTCGGCGATCTCGACGATCTTGAACGGTTCCTGCGCGGACGGCTGGCCACCGTGGGCTTGGTGGCCGCCACTTTCACCGCGGCCACCTGCCGGTTGCGCCTGGCGAACGGGCCCGTTCCGGACGGGCTCATCATCGAGCTGGACGCGGAGCTGGACGCGCGGACCCCCTCCCCCGCTCAGCGGGCCGCAAGCCGTGCCCAGGGCCGGGCGTTGCTGCGCGCCGGCCGGGCCGCCTGGCCGGACGTGCGCTGCCTGCTCCCTGCGCCGCACCATCCGATCGCGTTCGGCCTGGTCGCCGGGGTCGCTGGGGTCTCCCCCGCCGATGCCGCGCTCGGCGTAGCCTACGGAGCGGTCAGTGGACCCGCGTCGGGCGCCGTCCGCCTGCTCGGTCTGGACCCACTCGCGGTCACGGCCCTGCTCGCGCGGCTGGCGACCGACCTCGAGCGCATCGCCGCCAAAGCGGTATCGCTCGCTGAACGCCCGCCCGCGAACCTGCCCGCGCTCGCCGGACCGCGTCTGGACCTCCTCGCCGAGCGCCACCGTACCGCCGAAATTCGCATGTTCGCCTCCTGAGATCACGGATTTCCGGGGTGCGGGTCGGGTAGAAGTTCGGGAAGGTGTAGCGATGCACCGCGAGCATGACCTTCAGACGTTCCCCGCTGGGGGCGGCGCCGCAGCCCAGGCCATAACAACCCACGCGGCGACACCGCGCATGCCGCCGGGCGTGCTCCCAGCCGGCCGGGCGGTCCGCATCGGTATCGGCGGGCCGGTCGGCAGCGGCAAGACCGCGCTGGTCGCGGCCTTGTGCCGGAGCCTCGCCGGCACGCTGCGGCTCGCCGTCGTGACCAACGACATCTACACCACCGAGGACGCCGACTTCCTGCGCGCGGCCGGTGTACTCGACCCGGCGCGCATCCGCGCGGTCGAGACCGGATGCTGCCCGCACACCGCCATCCGGGACGACATCACCGCGAACCTCGACGCCGTCGAGGACCTGGAGTCGAACTGCGGCCCGCTCGATATGATCTTTGTTGAAAGCGGTGGAGACAACCTGACGGCAACCTTCAGCTACGGCCTGATCGACCGGCAGATCTTCGTCATCGACGTGGCCGGCGGCGACAAGGTGCCCCGCAAGGGAGGACCTGGGGTAACCAACAGTGATCTGCTCGTCGTCAACAAGACCGACCTCGCCCCGCTGGTGGGCGCGGACCTCGGCGTCATGGCCCGGGATGCCGAACGGATCCGGCACGGACGTCCGGTGCTGTTCACCTCGCTTGCCGTCGAACCAGGAGCGGCACCAGTGACCCAATGGGTGCTGTCACAACGTCCGCTGCCGGGTACCCAGCCGGCGCGGGCTCCCCGGCCCGGGAGCATGGCCTGAACATGCCGCGGCCGGCAGCCAGCATCGACCACGGCGGCCGGGGCCGGGCATCGATCAGCGCGCACGCTGCCGTACGGGTCGATCCGACCGATGACGGCGGGATCCGGGTGAGCGAACTTCGGTCGCAGGTACCGCTGGTGCTGCGCCGCACCGGCACGACTGACAGGCACGGCAGCCATAATGATCCACAGCGTATGCGCCGGCCGACCGTGACCGTCCATCTGGTGAATGCCGCGGCCGGCCCGTTGGCCGGTGACCGGCTGCGGCTCGACATCGCTGTCGGGACCGGAGTGTGCCTGCGCCTTCGCACGGTCGCGGCAACCGTCGCCCTGCCCGGATTCGGCGGGCGCGGCGACCACGGGGAGGGGAACTGCCGCGGTGACAACCAGAGTGACGACCGTTGGCACGACCATGGGGACGACACGGATCGGTCCTCCCTGTTCGACGTCCATGCCGACGTCGGGCCCGGTGCGGCGCTCGTGTATCTGCCCGAGCCGACGGTGGCCGCCCGCGGCTGCCGGCACCGCATGCGGGCGAGCATCCGGCTGGCATCGACCGCCTGCCTGCTGTGGCGGGAGGAGATCGTCCTCGGGCGCTTCGGCGAACCGGCTGGCTCGATCTCCACCGCGCTGCGCGTCGACGTCAGCGACCAGGAACACAACCAGGAACACAACCAGAAGCAGGACCGGGACCAGGGACACGACCGGACGTGGCGACCGCTGCTGCGCCAGGAACTCACTCTCGGCCCGACCATGCCCGGCCTCGACGGACCGGCTGTTCTCGGTACCGCTCGCGTGGCCGGTTCACTGCTGATCGCCGGACCCGGACCAGCCGGCCTCGCGACCGGCGCGGCCGTCACCGACACCTTCGCCCTGCTCCCGCTGGCCGGGCCGGGAGTCCTGATCAGCGCACTGGCATCAGACGCGGTCACGCTGCGCCAGGCGCTGGAGGCAGGCCGGGCCATGGTCGCCCGCTGGTGAGCGACCGCCCGGCATTCGCGATCATCAGGACGACGGGGGCATGTCCTCCAGCGGGAACACCAGACAGCTGCTGCTCGCGGTGGCGACTGTCCTGCCGTCAGCATCGCGGACGTCCCCTTCGGCGAAGACGACACGGCGGCCGGGCCGCACCACCCAGCCGTGCGCGGTCAGTCGGCTCGGGCGGCCGTCGACCACGTGGATCGGCCGCAGATAGTTGACCTTGATCTCGATAGACACACAACCAAGACCGGCCGGCAGCGATGTATGCACGGAACAACCGGTCACCGTGTCCAGCAGGGTGCAGACAAGACCACCGTGCACCATACCGAGCGGATTGTATGCGGATTCGTCCGGGGTGCAGTGGAAAAGCACGTCTCCCTCGGCGACGGTATCGATCTCGAAGTCGAAATGCATGGCGATCGGCGGGTGCGGCACCGTGCCGTCACGCATCGCCAGGAAAAAGTCGAGGCCACTCATGGTCCGCGCCATCGCGGCAACGATCATCGGATCATGCCAGGTGATTGTCCTGCTGCGCGGCTCGCCCCACTCGACAGCCGGTGGGCGTGGCTCAATCGTGGTCATAGCCATAAGACTATGAGGATCGTCGCGCTCCAGACGACCGGAAGCTCCAGATTGTCCTGATACCATAGGCGCCTTCGAGGGGCCACCGGCGCCGTCGCGGTATCCGGTACCGCGACCCTCATCTGATCGTCAAGAGCGCCCGGCAACAGGGGTGTGGATCAAGGAGCGGAGCTGGGGTGCGTGCATCGCGAGGCGGCGGCGGGAGCCAGCGCAGATGTGGGGTGGCGACTGACGACAACGACGCGAGGTGCGCGCCTCAGCCCCGCGACGCCGCGTCCCCTATTGCCGGTCGCGCTAAATATCTCAGCCAGCTCAACCAGGTACAGTGACGGACATTTCCACCCCCAAACAAGCCCACCAGAAGACTGAGTGCAACATAATCAGCGAATGAGCAGGATCCGCGGGAGCGAGCATCCGGCCGCCACCCGAGAGGTTCTCCTGGCCGCCGCGAGACACCGATTCGGGACCCAGGGGTACGCGGCAACAGGCACCGAAGAGATCGTGGCCGACGCGCGGGTGACGCGCGGAGCGCTTTACCATCACTTCCGAGACAAAGCTGATCTTTTCAGCGCGGTGATGGAACAGGTCGCTCTTGAGGTCGCCGAGCAGCTCGTCACCACCGAGCTCAAGCGCGCTACGGACGAACCGGCCACGGATGCCTGGGAACAGCTGCGAACCGGCTTCCAGTCGTTTCTCGACATCTGCACCGACAGCGATTTTCAACGCATCGTGCTGGTCGACGGCCCGGCGGTGCTCGGTCACGACGCCTGGGACGTCCTGGTCGAGCGCTACGGTTACCGCCTGCTCGCCGAATGGCTGAACAAGGCCATCGACGAAGGACGAATCGACCCGCTGCCGATCGCGCCTCTCACCCGAGTGCTCGCGGCCGTGCTGTCCGAAGCGAGCCTGTTGATCGGCCGAGCTTCCGAACCCGCGACAGCCCGGCGTGAGGCGGGCGAGGTTCTTGACCGGCTGCTGGTCGGCTTGGAAACGAAAAAGTAAAGAGCTGGTCACCATTGGCGACCAGCTCTTCTATACTAACAGACGGTAACGGGATGGGGCGCACAGCGCCTCAGACACTGCGCATGGCGCGCAGGGACTCCTTCAGCGACGACGTGGTGGCGAGGACCGCGGAAGTCTCATAACCACAGTGCGCCATGCAGTTCGCACAGCGGGGGTCCTTACCCCGGCCATAGGCGTCCCAGTCGGTGGTCTCGACCAGCTCCTTGTAGGACGACACATAACCGTCGCTCATCAGATAGCAGGGCTTCTGCCAACCGAACAGCGAGTAGCTCGGGATGCCCCAGGCCGTGCAGGAAAGATCGCGTTTGCCCTCCAGGAAGTCCAGGAAGACCGGCGAGTGGTTCAGCCGCCACTTCTCGCGCCGACCGTCACCGAAGACCTTGGAGAACAGCTCGCGGGTCTGCGAGACGCCAAGGAAGTGCTCCTGGTCGGGCGCCTTCTCGTAGGCGTAGGCGGGCGAGAGCTGGATCTGGTCGACCTTGACCTCGTCGTTGAGGTAGGACAGGACGTCGATCACGTCCTGTGGGCTGTCGTTGTTGAAGAAGGTGGAGTTGGTGCCCACCCGGAAGCCCGCGGCCTTGGCCGCGGCGATCGCCTCGATCGCCTCGTCGAAGGTGCCCGCCTTCTCCACGACCGCGTCGTGCCGCTCCCGCAGCCCGTCGATGTGGACGATGAAGGTGAAGTAGGGCGACGGTGTGAATTTCGCCATCTTCTTGCGGAGCAACAGCCCGTTGGTGCACAGCAGGACAAACTTCTTGCGAGCGATGAGCCGGCGGACGATCTCGTCGAGTTGCGGGTGCATCAGCGGCTCACCACCGGCGATCGCGACCACCGGCGCGCCGCACTCCTCCACCGCGGCCATGGCGTCCTCGACGCTCATCCGCTGCTTGAGCACGGACGCCGGGTGCTGAATCTTGCCGCATCCGGTGCATGACAGATTGCAGGCAAACAACGGCTCGAGTTCGAGAACAAGCGGAAAGTGCTTACGACGCAGCACTTTCTGCTTGGCCAGGTACATCCCGATCCGCAACGAGTACCGCCACTCCACCGCCATGGCAATACCGCCCTTCGGCGTCGACATCGTGCGGCCGGACGACCGCTCCACCTCGAGAACATACAGGGTGTACGTACAGCTTGTATGTTCATCGAGAACGTTGAATCGGCCACTTCTCCCGGGCCGCTCCACCGGCCCCGGGCCACATCTGGCATCCGTCACCGCAGGTCAACCGCATAGTCAGGGTTTTTGACCAGAAATTCGGACGAACGCGTGTCGGAAACCCGACAGCGGCCGAATCATGATCGGCAGTGGATACCGACGACGGACGGCAGGTCCAGCGGCCCAGCCAGAACCGGTCCACGGCGGACGGCCCGCGGACCGGGCGGCCATCGCACGGCAGGCGCCTGGGCCGTGTTCGGTGGCCGGTCGGTGCCGTGCGTCCGCTGTGTGGCCGGTGTTGGACGAACGTCACACCGGCCCCGATAAACTGGACATCGGCCCCCGGCACCCATCCCGGCACCGGCTGCTCGGACTTCAAAAGCGATCCGGGCGTGACGCACACCATTCCCGGGGGGCCCAGGTTCGCCAAATCCGTGACATCGAGCCCGGATGACCGGCCCGGCCGCAATCCAAGCGGTGATTGTGTGTAGACCTGACCGGTGAGTCCCGAACCAGCCAACCAATGGCTGTCCCCGGCTGCGCCTAACATCGGCGAAAAAGACAGTGGGCAACAGCGCGGGGGCCACCTGGGGCTGGGCACGCGTTGCAGGGTGAAGGCGGACGTATGACGCGAGGCGGGCACACGGTCACGCACCTGATCGGCGGGCGGTTCCGGCTGGTCGAACAGCTTGGCTCAGGCGGGATGGGGACGGTCTGGCGGGCCGTCGACACCGACGCCGGTGTCGAGCGTGCCCTCAAAGAGATCCGTATTCCTGACAACCTCTCGACCCACGATCGCGAACTGCTGATCGAACGTGCTCGCCGCGAAGCGCGTAACGCCGCGCGGCTCGGTGCTCATCCCCATGTGGTCACCGTGTACGACCTGGTCGAGGACCACGGTGCGCAGTGGATCGTGATGGATCTGGTCCCGGGACGCTCACTGGCGACAGTGATCGCGCAAGACGGCGCGCTGGCTGAACGAGAGGTCGCCCGGATCGGGATCGCCCTGTTGGACGCGCTTGTACACGGGCATCGCAAAGGAGTTCTGCACCGCGACGTCAAACCCTCGAATGTGTTGATCACAGCTGACGGTACCGTCAAACTCGCGGACTTCGGCGTCGCGGCCTACGAAACGGATCATCGGATCACAGCCGCGGGCGGTGTGGTTGGCACTCCCGCCTATATGGCCCCAGAACGCATCCGAGGAGATACAGCCGGTCCCGCAAGCGATCTTTTCTCACTCGCGACCACCCTGCTGCACGCGGCGGAAGGCGTCTCCCCGTTCGGTCGGGACACCACCTTCGCGACCATGCACGCGGTCGTCTACGAAGGGCCGAGCGCACCGGTGCACGCGGCTCGGACCTTTCTGATACTCCGGCCGATTCTGGCCAAAGAACCCGCCGCCCGGCCCACGACGGAGCGGATTCGCCGCCAGCTGCAAGCGCTTCTGTCAGCACCGGCCGCACAACCGGCGGTGGCAGCGACAGCACCGAGCCCCGACGCCTGGCCGACCGCAAGCGCCTTCTACGAAGCACCGACCATGGTCGCTAGTGTTATCGATGGACTGCGCCCGGACGGTACGGACAGCCGGAGCGGCTTCGAGGAGACCGCGGAGCCGGTCGCCGGACAGCCGCCTCCCGTCGATACGACCGCGGACAGCGTCATCGCGGCCGCCGGGATCACACCCGCCGGGATCACAGCCGCCAGGGCCAACGCCAGCGGACGGGATGGCGATGATCTCGACACTGTCGGCCTGGCGGTGCTGGCTCCCGATACGCCGAAACCGCGCCGGCCGCGGCCGCCGCTCGATGTCGACCCGGCCACGATCGAACAACCGGTGTGGGTCGGGCCGGACGCGAGGCGGGCCGTGAACGATGCGGGGAAGACCAAGCGCTCAGCCGGTGCCCGGTTGTCCCGGCGAGGGCTGCTGCTCGCCGCCGTTGCCGCCGCCGGGCTCGGCACCGGCGCCGGATCGGCGGCCTGGGCCGTCCGGCGGATCGGCAGACCGGCCAGCCCCGGAACAGGAACGCTGGATCTCGGTCCGCTGACGTTGTGGCTCCCGGGAAAGCCCGATGTCGAGTTCGCCGGCTCCTATATCGCCGACCAACGCGGTTATTACCGCCAGGCTGGGTTCACCCACGCGGAGTTCCATGAGGGTGGCCCGCGGGCTCGAGCGATGGCGGCGTCGGTGGCCTCGGGCTCGGCACTCGTCGGTGTGACCACACCGGACGCCCTGGTGAAAGAGATCTCCAACGGCGCACGGCTACGGGTGATCGGCGCGCAGCATCAGAAGTCCCCCTGGGCCATCGTGTCGCCGGCGGACAGACCGATCAGAACGCCACAGGATATGGCCGGGATGCGCATCGGCATGGCGGCAGGCAGCGCTGCCGTCTGGACGTCCTTTCTGGCCACCGCGGGAATCGCGGGGACGGCCATCACCCAGGTCGTCCTGCCCGACTACGTGCGGGCGGTCGCGGACCGCCAGGTCGACGGCATCCTGTCCGTTGTGACCGACGCCCCGGCGGTCCTCGCCCGCCAGGGCGTCGAAACCATGACGTTTCTGCTCGCCGACCACGGCTACCCGCTGGTTTCCAACGTGTACGTGGTGAGTGCGGACGCGGTCACCACGGCGAGAAAGAAAATCAAAGCGTTCCTGGCCGCCGAGGTCCGGGGCTGGAAGGACGACCTGACCGACCCGATGGCCGGCACCCGGCTCGTCACCGATGTCTACGCCCGGTCGGCCGGGCTCGACGTCGGTGAGCAACTGGAGAAGAACAAAAAACTGGGCGCCCTCGTCGAAACCGCGGACACCCGTCGCAACGGCCTGTTCACGATGACTGATGCCCTGATCGCGGCCAATGTCCGCGTGCTGTCAGACAGCGCGGCCGCCCCTGCCGCCAGGCGGATGTTCGACCTGTCGATCATCCGTGAGCTGTACACCGAACAGCCCGATCTGATCTGATCTGATCGGGCTGTTCGGGCTGTTCGGGCTGGCTACTCCGATCCATCCGATGGCGCCCGGCCGCCCGGCTCGACGGCAATGTTCAGGGCGCCCGTGATCGCGGCCTGTACCCAGCCCTCGCCGTGCTGCCCCGGAACCTGTCGCCAGCCCTGGCCCGGTGTCAGGGCGACCAGTCGGCCGTCCGGATGCCGTGCTACGGGGATGCGGTCCTCCCAGCGCCACGCGCGGGCCATATCTGGACGGTCGCTCGCCACCAGCCCCACGACCAGCTCGTCCGGCAGGTTCACCGCGGCCAGGCTGACATCAGCCCCGGCAGTGCCGGCCGCGCCCGCGGTAGCCGCGCCGGTGAGCGTCCAGGTCACCGCCTGAGACGAGCCAGCGCTGCCGGTAGCGGGCGTGGCGGGCAGCGGGCGGGTCACTGTCCGGTCTCCGACGCGCAGATAGACCGAGGCATAGGGCACGTTCTCAGGGAGTACCGCCGACACCCGGATTTTGATCTTACTCCCGTCAACGGGATGGAGTTCAGCGAACGAGCCCCGCGTGCTCCACGGGTTCTCCGCCTCGATCATCTCGTCGGGACGCAGCCGGTACAGCCGCCGGCCCGGCATCGTCTCAGCGAGCCGCACGTCAGCCGCACCGAGATCGGCCGCATACAGTACATCATCCGACAGTTCCGGATCGTTGCGTAAGAAATGGTAGGGAACCTGTGTGTAGCGACTGGGAGTGGGCGGGGCCACGATGACGACCGCCGGCCCAGCAAGATTTTTCGGGATGAGACCGAGCACCTGCCCGTCGACCGCGTTGACATAACGCTGCACGTTGACCTTGGCTGGTAGCCCGGCCGCGGTCACGGCCGCCAGCGCCAGCCCGCAGCCAGCCGCCATCGCGGTCCGCGCGGTCCGCGCCGGCCGCGGG
>NZ_CAKJTP010000011.1:0-12885 GCF_917627335.1 Protofrankia sp. CiT1
TGATTCTCGTCTGGCCACCGAGGCGGTACGGGCTGGAGTGTCCTCATGGGTGCCTAAAAGGCTTGGTCTGCAACACCTGATGTCGGTCCTACGGGGTGCCCGTAACGGCGAGAGCTGGTTTCCGCCGCCGCTGCTGGGGGCCGTCCTCGCGGATCTGGCCCGCCCACAGCCCTCCCCGGCGGAGGAAAAGATCTCGACTCTCACGAGCCGTGAGCGTGAGATCCTTCAGTGCATGGTGAACGGACTTGACCGCACCGCGATAGCCAGGCGTCTTTTCCTCTCGGCCAACACGGTGCGTACCCATATCCAGAATCTGCTCGGAAAGCTTGACGTCCATTCGGCGCAGGAGGCGGTTGCCCTGGCCGCACGTGCCGGGATCAGCGGTGACGAAGCGCCTGACGCCAGACCGTTCTCACGTCTCAATCCGCATCTCTCACATTAGGCGTTAGGCGTTATTAGGCGGGTCGAGGGACCGCGGGCGGTGATCTGACCGGTCAGCCCGCACCGCCTGCAAGGTCACCCTCGAGTCCCAGGTAGGTCTGTTGGAGCCCGTCGACGGTGGCGGGGTCGAAGGCATAGGGGACGGCCAGCGACTCGTACATCCACATCTCAGGGCGCTCCCGGCGGGACGAAGGGACGTGCGGGCGGCGGACCGCCGTCGAGGAGCGCGCGGACGGCTGCGGTATCGAGATGGTCGGCTATCAGATCGCCGAGCGCGTCGAGCCGGCGCTGGCGGACGTCGGCGAAACAGGTGAAGGCCGGGGTGAAGGAGCGTCCGGACCGGGTGGCCGCGTCGACGAGCAACGCCCGGCGGAACGCGTCGTTCTCCAGCAGTCCGTGCCAGCTGGTGCCGGCGACCGCGCCCACGCGGGTACCGTCCGCGGCGAACGGTTCACCGCCGTCCACGGCCGGCCGGCCGTGGCGGATCTCGTAGCCGGTGACCGCGAGCCCCTCGCTGGTCGTGCCGGCACACCGGCTGAGTATCTTGTCCGGGGCGAAGGTGGTAGTCACCGGGAGCAGACCGAGGCCGTCCACCTCCCCGGTACCGGACTCGACCGGGTCGTCGATGCGACGGCCGAGCATCTGGTATCCGCCGCAGATCCCGAGCACCGGCCGGCCAGCGGCCGCGCGGGCCCGCAATGCCGCGTCCAGGCCAGCGCGGCGCAGCCAGGCGAGGTCCGCCACGGTCGCGCGAGTCCCAGGGATGATCACAAGATCGGCGTCGATCAGGTCCGCGGGCCGGGAGGCGAAGGCTACGGCCACGCCGGGCTCGGCCCGCAGCGCGTCGATGTCGGTGATGTTGGACAGTCGCGGCAGCCGGATCACCGCTACCCGCAGGAGTTCCTCGATCGCTGAGGGTCCGACCGGTGAGAGCCCTTCAGGGTAGGAGGCAAGATCGAGAGAGTCCTCGACGTCCAGCCACAGGCCGGAGCGCCACGGCAGCACACCGTGCACGGCGCGCCCGGTGAGCTGTTCGAGCTGGCGCAGACCGGGATCGAGCAGCCGGGGGTCACCGCGGAACTTGTTGATGATCCATCCGGCGATCAGTGCCTGGTCGGCCGCGTCGAGCAGCGCCAGGGTGCCGAACAGCGCGGCGAACACCCCGCCCCGGTCGATGTCGCCGACGACGAGCACCGGCAGGTCCGCGGCCCGGGCCAGCCCCATGTTCGCGATGTCGGTGTCCCGCAGGTTGATCTCCGCGGGTGAGCCCGCTCCCTCGCAGATCACCGCGTCGAACCGGCCGCGCAGGTCGGCCAGACAGTCCGCGACAACGGTGGCCAGGTGCGCCTTGTGCGGACGGTAGCCCAGGGCGTCCACCTCGGCGACGGGACGGCCCAGCACGATGAGCTGGCTGTGCCGGTCGCCGCCCGGTTTGAGTAGCACCGGGTTCATCGCCGCCTCCGGCTCGGCCCCGGCGGCGGCGGCCTGCATCGCCTGGGCACGACCGATCTCGGCGCCGTCCGTCGTGACGACGGAGTTCAGCGCCATGTTCTGGGCCTTGAACGGCGCGACCCGCACCCCTTCCCTGGCCAGCCATCGGCACAGCCCAGCGGTGACGACGCTCTTGCCCGCGTCCGATCCCGTTCCGGCGATCAGCAACGCGCCGCCGCTCACCGCCCGTTCCGCCGCCGCGCCCGGCTGGACGTCCACGCTGACCAGGCTGCTGACCACGTTGCCGAGCGGGCCGCCGAGGCAGCCGCGGCGACACCCGCTGACAGCGCCAGCGCGCTGGCGCTGACCGCGGCGGACAGGACCGCGGCCCGTTCCAGATCGGCGGGCTGGGCGGCCCGGCCGTATCCCATGACCGGCCGGTGTTCGACCCCGTGGTGGTAACGCAACGTCCCGCCCAGGCGCAGCCCGAGCGCGCCGGCGAACGCGGCCTCCACCTGACCGGCGTTCGGGCTCGGATGGCTTGCGCCGTCGCGGCGCATCACCCAGTAGGCGTCGACGGGTGAGCCGCCGACGACCGGCGCGCACGCGCATGCCAGGAGGCCGGCGACCCGGGACGGCAGGAGGTTCGCGAGGTCGTCCAACCGGGCCGACGCCCAGCCGAAGCGGGCGTGCCGGCTGCTGCGGTAGCCGACCATGGCGTCCAAAGTGTTGATCGCCCGGTAGCCGAGCAGGCCCGGTACGCCGCCGAGGGCTCCCCACAGCAGGGGCCCGACCACCGCGTCCGAGGTGTTCTCCGCCAGCGACTCGACGCCGGCCCGGGAAAGCCCGCCGGTGTCGAGCACAGCGGGATCCCGACCGCACAGCGCCGGTAGGCGGTCCCGGGCCGCGGCCACATCACCGTGGGCGAGGTCGCTGCCGAGCCGGCGGCCATGGCGGCGCAGGGACGTGCCGCCGAGGACCGTCCACGTCGCCGCCGCGGTCAAGGCCAACGAGGTTGCCCGCTGATAGCCCAGTCGGCTGCCGGCCCGGTCCATACCGGTCCGCGCCAGCGCGCCGAGCGCGACCGTGCCGCCGGCGAGCATGGATGTGTAGGCCAGACCGGCGGCGCGGTTGTCGTGGTAGAGCAGCCGTTCGGCACGGTCGGCAACAGTGCCGAAAGCGGCTACCGGGTGCATCCGCGCCGGGTCGGCGAGGATGACGTCGAGCGCTGCGCCCGCCAGCAGACCGGCGGCGCGGACCCATCCGGACATGTGTACTCCCGCGACGTGTGGCTGGAGATCGGCTCTTCACCACCGCCAGCTCGGCGGTGTGGTCGGGCGTTCAGCGCCGCAAGCGGGGCCGCCGCGACGGTTCCGTACGGGTGAGGTCATGCTGGGATCTGGCCGAGAGTGGGGAACAGATGGCGTCAGGGGGCACTCCCACCGGTTTCCTCCGTGTCCATCGGCTGGGGCCCGGTGCATCGGCTGGGCCTGTTGAGGAGAACAGATCCTCCGGCTTCCGGTCAAGTGCACCAACCGGTCACCCGTACCCTTCGTACCCTTCATCGGCGGACGACCGTATCTGGGGCCGGCCAGCAGGCAGGCCGGTGTGGCGCGGCGGAGTCAACCGGTGAACGGGTGTAGCACGCGCGTGCCGGTGCGCTCGAAATTCCTGATGGTACGGGTGACCAGAGTCCAGCCGTGCGGCCTGGCGGTGGCCGCGCGGAGATCTATTCCGTGCTGAAGCGACCGGCGTCTTCCGGTCACAGCATCATGGAGTAGGCGACAACCCCGCGCCGGACGGCGTCGAGCGCGGCGTGGGCCGTGCGGCGGGCCCGCGAGCCATCCGGCGCGACCTGGGCGATCTGGTCGAGCAGGTCGATGAGCTGGCGCATCCAGCGAACGAAGTCCCCGGCGGTGACCTCCAGCCCGGAGTCGGTGAGGACCTTCGCCAAGGACAGCCCGGAGGCCCACCCGAACGCCGCCCAGACGAAGCCCGGCTCAGGCGGGCGCAGGAAGTCAAGCTGCTGGTCAGCCTCGACCTCACGCAGCCGGTCGGCGAGGCGGGCCGTTGCGGCCAGCGCCTCCCGCAACGCCGGGTCGCCGGGGATCTTCGGGGTGGCGGTGTCCTCACCGCGAGGTTCGTAGACCAGCGTGGAGACAGCCGCGGCCAGCGCCGCGGGCGAGAGCTCGTCCCATACGCCGGCACGCAGGCATTCCGCGACCAGCAGATCCTGATCGGTGTACATACGCCCGAGGACACGGCCGGAGGCGGTGACGGCGTCACCGCGCAGATAGTCCAGGGTTTCCAGCGAGGCGCACACCCTGTCAAAGACCTTCGCGACGGTGTTCGTGCGGCCGGCGATCCGCCGCCGTAGCGTATCGGTGTCCCGCTGGAGCTTCGCATGGCGTTCGATCACACGCAGATGCGCCTCCCGGTCCGGGCAGCCGTGCACCGGATGGGCCCGTAGCGCACGGCGCAGCCGGGCGAGGTCCGCGTCGTCGGCCGCGCTCGCCCGCGCGCGGGCCCGGCGTCCGGCTTCCGCGGGAATCTCGATGGCGCGTAGGGACGAGGCGAGATCACGACGGGACTGCGGGGAACGCGGGTTGAACGTCTTCGGGACCCGCACCCGCCCCAGCGCCTCCACCGCGCAGGGAAAGTCGAGCAGCGACAGCCGGCGGACCTGCCGGTCGACAGTGAGGACAACCGGCCGGGGATCGGCGCCGTTGGCGCCCGGGTCGAGCACGACCGCCAGCCCGCCGCGCCGGCCCGCCGGGATACGCACGACATCGCCGGCCCGTAGCCGGCTCAGTGACTCGACCGCCTCGGCCCGTCGGCGGGCGCTGCCCTCGCGTGACAGCGCCGCCTCCCGCGCTTTGATCGCCTCCCGCAGCGCCGCGTACTGCTCCACTGGCCCCTGCGTGCACGCCATGCTGGCAGCCAGCTCCGCCAGCGCGCCATCGTTGCGGCGGACCTGCCGGGCCAGGCCGACGACCGCGCGGTCGGCCTGGAACTGGGCGAAGGAGGATTCAAGAACACCGCGGGCCTCGGTCCGCCCGAGCCGACCGACGAGATTGACCGCCATGTTGTAGGACGGGCGGAACGACGACCGCAGCGGATACGTACGGGTTGACGCCAGCCCCGCGAGCGCGACCGGGTCGAAGCCAGGCTGCCACAGCACGACCGCGTGGCCCTCGACGTCGATACCCCGCCGCCCTGCCCGCCCGGTGAGCTGGGTGTACTCCCCCGGGGTGATGTCGGCACGGCTTTCGCCGTTGAACTTGCTGAGGCGTTCCAGAACGACCGTGCGCGCCGGCATGTTGATACCGAGCGCGAGGGTCTCCGTGGCGAACACGGCACGCACCAGACCACGGACGAACAGTTCCTCGACGACTTCCTTGAAGGTGGGCAGCATCCCGGCGTGGTGTGCGGAGATCCCGCGTTCCAGACCATCCAGCCACTCCCAGTAGCCGAGTATGCGGAGGTCATCCGAAGGGATGCTGGCTGTGCGTGCTTGCACATGCTGGCGGATGCTGTTCCGTTCATCCAGCGTCGTCAGCTGGAGACCGGCGCGCACACAGGCGGCGACCGCGGCATCGCAGCCGGCCCGGCTGAACACGAAGGTTATCGCCGGCAGCAGCCCGGACCGGTCCAGGTGCTTGATGACGTCGGGCCGGCTCGGTACCCAGGCCCGGCGGCGCGGTGGCGGACCCGCGCCGCCACGGCCAGGGCCGCCGCCGGGCCGAGCGCGCGGCGTCTCGGGACGCCGGTTCTCCTCCCGGGCGAGTCGGAGCAGGCTCGGGTTGATCCGCCAATGCGCGGCCGGTTCCGTCGACGGCCCGGTCACCGCGTCGGCCCGCGCTCGCAGGATGTCGTCCACGGACAGCGGACCACCGTTGACGAACAGGTCGTGCATCTCCCGGTCGGCTAGGACGTGCTGCCACAGCGGTACCGGACGGTGCTCACTGACCACCACGCGGGTGTGCCCGCGCACGGTCACCAGCCAGTCGGCGAACTCCTCCGCGTTGCTTACCGTCGCGGACAGCGACACCAGACGGACACGCTGGGGAAGATGAATGATCACTTCTTCCCACACGGCCCCCCGCTGGCGGTCGGCGAGATAGTGGACCTCGTCCATGACGACGAAGGCGAGACGATCGAGGCCGGCGGGCTCCGCGTAGAGCATGTTCCGGAGGACCTCGGTGGTCATGACGACCACCGGCGCATCCGGGTTACGGGAGGTGTCGCCGGTCAGCAGGCCGACCGAGCCGCTTCCGTGACGGGCGACGAAGTCGGTGTACTTCTGGTTCGACAATGCCTTGATCGGTGTGGTGTAGAAGCAACGCTGGCCTCGCGTGAGCGCGAGGTGGGCCGCGAACTCACCGACGATCGTCTTGCCGGCACCAGTAGGAGCGGCAACCAGGACGCCTTCACCCGCTTCGAGCGCGTCGCAGGCCGCACGCTGAAAAGAATCGAGGCCGAATGGATACCTGCCCGCGAAATCGGCCAGTGCGCTGGGGGAGGTCTCAGGCAAGGCCTCGGGGCCTGGGGAGCCCGCGGGCGCGGTGGACACCTCGTCAGCGTACGGGACCGCTGGCGCGACGTTGCTAGTGGTCGCCGCCGGCAGTTGTTCGGGGGGTGCCGGATGACAGACGGATGCATCGTGCGGCGGAGAAGGCCCAGGTAGCGGTGTTCTACCTGGGCCGACGAGCCGGGGTACCCGTGCATCGCGAAGCGATGTGCGGGGAGCGATGAGGCGAGGCGCCGTCTGGCGTCGGCAGACCCTGGACGAACGTCCGGCGGCGACCACTAGGACCGTCCGGCTCGCGTCGCCAGGGCGGCGCCTCGCGATCCATCCACCCGGACGCCGCTCCCTGGTCGAACGCCCTGCGGCCGGGGCCGCCCAGCGGCCAGAGCGAGGAGCGGAGGGCGGGCGGTGGTGCTCAGGTGACGTCGAGGTGAGCCGCGTTCGACGGTGTACTGCCGGTGCCCACGGTGGTTCCCACCGGGTCGCCACCGCTGGAGCGCTCGTCCGGCCGCGGGAGATCGTCGAAGTCGAGCGGTGAAGCTTCGTCGTCATCGAGATCCGCGTACGGCGATGTGTCGCCACGGCGGGCCCGGCGCCGGTCATTGACCCAGCCGATAATGAGCGCGACCTCGTACAGCAGACACATGGGCAGGCCGAGAGCAATCATTGTGAACGGGTCCTGGCTCGGTGTGACCACGGCGGCGAACACGAACACGAGGAAGATCTCGGGACGGCGCCACGCGCGCAATGTCCGCGTGGGAACCACGCCTGCCAGATTCAGCATCGCGACCAGCAACGGGACCTCGAACGACAGCCCGAACACGATGAGCATCGCGATGACGTAGGAGAGGTACTTGTTGACGTCGAGCAGGCTGACGAGACCGTCTCCGCTGAAACCGAGCAGCAGCTGGAGGCCCTTGTTCAGGGTCAGATAGGCGAAGTAGCCACCGAGGGTGAACAGCACCAGGGAAGAGCTGACGAACGCCAGTGACCAGCGGCGCTCGTTGCGGTGCAGCCCTGGCGTGATGAACGACCAGAGCTGGTAGAGCCAGACCGGGGCCGAGACCACGGCTCCGGCGATGAGCGAGATCTTCAATCGGATCATGAAAGCGTCGAGGATGCCGAAGAAGTACAGCTGGCATTCTCCGCCACCGGCACGGGACTTCGCCGGCAACGAGCAGTACGGCTCCTTCAGGAGGTCGAAAATACGCGGTTCGAAGATGAAGCAGACCACGGTGGCGATGGCTAGCGCGATCAGCGCCTTCGCCAGCCGGTCGCGCAGCTCACGAAGGTGCTCGGTGAGCGACATCCGGCTGTCTTCGACCGTCCTGGTACGGCGGAACTGCACCGCCTGCACGATCCGCCGCGGTGTGGGCAACCGGGGCACGGGCGGCGACTCCTGCTCGTGGACGAGAGGGTGAGGGATGTGTCAGCGCTGGAGGCCGCTGTCGCCTGCCGTGACGGAGTGGCCGTTGACCGACGGCGCGCCAGCCGTGGCCTGCTGCGCAGCCGCAACCGCCGGGGCGGGCTCGATCGGCCGTGGTGCCGGTGCCGGCTGGGCCTGCGGCGGCGCGGTCACGGTGGGGTTCTCATCATCCTGGCTGAGGCCCTTGGTTTCGGCCTTGAAGATCCGAAGTGAGCGTCCGACCGAGCGTGCCGCCTCGGGTAGTTTCTTGGATCCGAACAGCAGGATGACCACAAACGCGATAATCAGAAGCTCGGGGGTACCGAGATTGGGCATGGCGTGCCTCCTTCACTTCGATGTCCGGTCCCAACGACCGGTGCGCGCCTGATACTACGTCGGCTTGATGTTACGTCGGCTAGCCTGGCCTCGTCAGACAACGGCCTGATGTTATGCACGTGACGGGCTCATAACCAGGATCTGTCGTGTCGTGACCGGCTGCCCGGCCCGGCCGATGCCCGCTCACCGAGTCTCGCGCTGGCCTCGGCGGCGTCGAGCCGTCCAGCCAACGCGGCCGTCTCCTCGGTGAGGCCGGCCAGCCGGTCCCGCAGCTTCCCGACCTCACTGGTGACCAGGCGCACCCTGCTGAACAGGCGATACGCCAACGCGCCAAGCGCAACGCAGGCCAGCAGGACAAGAGCACAGTCGATGAGCAGCCAACGCACGGGATCAACCTACCCCGCTCGCGGCCGGGGCTGGAGGCCGTAGGCAGCCAAGGCACGGACAGCGACAGCGTGCACCTCGGCCGCGAGCTCCGCCGGCTCCACCACCCGTGCCTGGTCCCCGAGACCCAGCACCAGTCTGCGTAACCAGCCTGTTTCCGACACCCGCAGTTCGATCAGCAGGCAGCCGGCTCCGATCTCCCGCTGGGACTCGACCGGGTAGTAGTCGGCAACCCAGCGGGCTCCCGGATGCAGTTCGAGCACGGCCCGAAGATCGTATGGCCCGGGCTGGTAGAGGCTGCCCGTGGTCTCGCGCGGCGCCGCCGTGGGCGGCGGCGCGGCCGGGAGGTCGAGAACGGTGACCCCCTGGGAACCGTCGATCCGGTCCAGCCGGAACAGCCGGACCGCCTTCGACCGATGGCACCAGCCCTCCAGGTACCAGCGGCCGTCACGGGCCAGTACCCGCATCGGATCGACATCACGTTCGGTGAGTTCGTCGCGGGACCAGACCAGGTAGCGAAGGTGCAGCCGCCGCTTCCGGGCGACAGCGTCCTGGATGATGCGCAGGACCTCGTCCTGAGCATCGAGCTCGACCCTGACCCGTTCCGCGGGCAGGGCCCCGACCGCTTTCTCCAGTTTCGCCACCGCGCGGTCGAGAGCGTCGCGGGCGGACAGCCCGGGCACCTCGGCGAGGGTGCGGGCCGCGACAACCAGCGCCATGGCTTCGTCCGCCGACAGCCGCAGCGGCCGGTCAAGGGTCTGCGGGTCGACAACGGTGACCTGATCGGCGGAGTAGCTCAGGTCGATGAGGTCGCCGGGCGCACCGCCAGGCAGGCCGCAGACGAACAACAGGTCAAGATCGTCCCGGAGCTGCCGTACGCTGATCCTGAAGGTCGCGGCGGCTTCGTCGAGGGTGACGCCCGGGTGCGCCCGCAGCCATGGCACCAGGGCGAGCAGCCGGCTCAGTCGATCGGTCGAGGCTTCGGCGGCCGACGGGCTCACGGTGCTGCCGGTCCCGCGGTCGGTGCCCGCTCCGTGCACGGCCGGGGAGCCTGGCCGCCCGGTACGGTGTGCGCCCACGCCGCGTCGGTCAGCCGGCGCACCACCTCGGTGCGCAGCTGCCGGGGCCGTACCACCAGGACGTCATCGCCGTACCCCACCACCCAGCGGGCCATGCGCTCGATATCGGAGTAGTCAATCTCTACGATGTCCATCCCGGTCATGCCCGGCACGCCCGTGTCCTGCCCGGTCGCCGCGGACAGGACACGGGCGTGCCGGCGCAGCGCGTGGCCAGTCCCCGGACGTATCCGCAGTACGGCGGTGCGGGTCCGTTCCGGCGGCGCGGACGCCGACACCAGCGCCCGCAGATCGACGGTTTCGGGCATCCGGACCGCCCCGGGCGGTCCGACCGGGCGCACGGTGCCGGTCACCCGTGACAACCGGAACACCCGGGCCGCGGCGCGGTCCTGATCATGCCCGGCCAGGTACCAACGTCCCCGCCAGGACACCACACCCCACGGTTGGACCCAGCGTTCGCTCGGTTCGGTCTCCGTCGGTTTGCGGTAGGGGAAGCGGATCGCCTGCCCGGCCTGGACCGCCGCGAGGCACGGCGCGAACGCCGGTTCGGTCGTGCCGACGCGGGGTTCCAGGCCGTCCGGGCCGGGCAGCGTGGGAGCGCCCCCGGCCGCGAGCTTGAGTAGCGCGCTTGCGCTCGCGGCCGCCAGCGACGTGCTCGACCACAGCCGCGCGGCGAGCCCGAGGGCGGCCGCCTCGTCCGGGTCGAGGGATATCTCCGGCAGCGCGTAGTCGCTGCGCCGGATGCGGTACCCGACGTCATCGCTGAGGAACGAGTTCGATCCGGTCTCCAGCGGGATGCCGAGGTCGCGTAGGTACTGCTTGTCCCGCTCGAACATCCGGCGGAACGCCTCCTGCTCCTCGGCGGTCTCGCCAGGGGCGAAACCGTCCACGAGTTCGCCGATTTCGGCCACAGTGAGAAAACGTGATGTTGCCATCAGGCACATCGTAAGGTTCAGCAGCCGTTCCAACCGCCGACGGGACACCGTATGAGGCTAGGCCATCCGCGTTGGATCTTCAGGAGCGGCCGGTGAGAGCGGCCGGCGACAAGGATGCGGCATCGCGGGGAAGCGCTGACACGCAGTGCGCACCTCAGCCCTTCCCCGCGATGCCGCATCCCCGCTGGCCAGTCGCCCTGCGTCAGCGATCCGTCGCCTGCAGCCCGACCAGGTCCACGACGAAGACGAGGGTCGAGCCGCCGGGAATCGGCCCCTGGGCCGTTGAGCCGTAGCCGAGGTCCGGCGGGATCACGATTTCCCGGCGACCGCCGGTCTTCATGCCGGCGATGCCCTGCTGGAAGCCTGGGATGACACCGCTCAGCGGGAAGATCGCGGCCTGTCCGCGGCTCCAGCTGGAGTCGAACTCCTCACCGGTGGTCCACAGCGTTCCGACGTACTGCACCGAGACCGTGCTCTGCGTGGTGGCAGCCGCTCCGGTACCGACCACGAGATCCCTGGTCAGCAGCTTGGTACCGGGTGTACCGGACCCGGCCGCGATCGTCGGCTTGGCCTTGAGGTCGGTCGCGCCGGTGACCGCGGGCAGCCCCACGCCGCTGGCGGCGGGGCCGAGGGTGTCCGCCAGCCGTACCGGCGCGGCCTTGGTCCCGTCGGGCGCGGTGGAGCTGCCGCAGGCGGCGAGTGCGCAGGCAAGCAGAACCGCTGACAGCGCGGCGGACAGGCACCTGGCCGCGGCAGGCGTGATCGGCGCTTCTCCCGGTCCGCCGAAGGCCCGGGAGAGGGAGAGCTGGACGCCCTTGACGGGGCGGCGAAGGTCGGTCACAGGCGGGTGGTCCTCACATGCTGGCGATGAGCTTGTCGACTCGGTCGTCGACGGAACGGAACGGATCCTTGCACAGCACCGTGCGCTGAGCCTGGTCGTTCAGCTTGAGGTGCACCCAGTCGACGGTGAAGTCGCGCCGTTTCTCCTGCGCACGCTTGATGAACTCACCACGCAGCCGCGCCCGGGTAGTCTGCGGCGGGATGGACTTCGCCTCGAAAATATCAAGGTCACGACTGACCCGCTCCACCAGCCCGGCCCGCTCCATCCGGTAGTACAGGCCCCGCTGACGGTGGATGTCATGGTATTTCAGGTCCAGCTCGGCGATCCGGGGTGAGGCCAGGGACAGGCTGTGCCGGTGCCGGAACCGGTCGATCAGCACGTACTTCGTCACCCAGTCGATCTCGCGGGCGACCAGCTCCAGATCGTCGGTCTCGATCGCGAGAAGCGTTCTGCCCCACAGGTCCAGGACACGTTTGGCGATCGCGTCCCCGCCCCGGCGCTCGATGAACTCGACCGCTTTGCTGAAGTACTCACGCTGGATCTCCAGAGCGCTGGCCTCGCGCCCGCTCGCCAGTTTGATCTTACGCTGGCAGGTCATGTCATGACTGACTTCCCGGATCGCCCGGATCGGGTTCTCCAGGGACATGTCCCGTAGCACCACACCAGCCTCGATCATGCGCAGGACGAGATCGGTCGAGCCGAGTTTGAGCAAGGTGGTGGTCTCGCTCATGTTGGAGTCGCCGACAATCACGTGCAGGCGCCGGAAACGCTCGGCGTCCGCGTGCGGCTCGTCCCGAGTGTTGATGATCGGGCGGGATCGGGTCGTCGCCGAGGACACCGACTCCCAGATGTGCTCGGCGCGCTGCGAGATGCAGTACACGGCGCCGCGAGGGGTCTGCAGCACCTTGCCCGCCCCACACAGGATCTGTCTGCTCACCAGGAACGGCACCAGGACGTCCGCGAGCCGGCTGAACTCGCCGTGCCGGCCGACGAGGTAGTTCTCATGGCAGCCGTAGCTGTTCCCGGCCGAGTCGGTGTTGTTCTTGAACAGATGGATGTCCCCGGCGATGCCCTCTTCGCGCAGGCGTCGTTCCGCCTCGACCAGCAGCCCTTCCAGGATGCGCTCGCCGGCCTTGTCATGGGTGACGAGATCGGGAACGGAGTCGCACTCGGGGGTGGCGTACTCGGGATGGCTGCCGACATCGAGATAGAGCCGGGCACCGTTCTTCAGGAAGACGTTGCTGCTGCGGCCCCAGGACACGACCCGCCGGAACAGGTACCGCGCCACCTCGTCCGGAGACAGCCTGCGCTGCCCACGGAAGACACAGGTGACGCCGTACTCGTTCTCCAGGCCGAAGATGCGGCGATCCACACCGACGACCCTATGCTTCGTGCGCGCCACGGTGTGGCCGGACGCCCCGCACCGGTACTTTCGTCGTCGTGGCGGCGGTATGCGGGAACTGTGCGTAGTCAGCCCAGGAGCCGTCGGTCGCCCGCTATGTTCGAAT
>NZ_CAKJTP010000011.1:13567-23648 GCF_917627335.1 Protofrankia sp. CiT1
GTCGGAGAACGGCCAGTCGGAGAACGGCCAGCTGCGGACTGTGGCGATGCTGGGCGGGGCTGTTCCCGCCACGGTGGTGGCGCCGGCCGCGGATGACCCGCCGTACGGCGGGGTCATCGTGGTTCACGACGCTCGGGGCATCACGCCCTACCTCACCTCGGTCTGCGCGCGGCTGGCCCAGGCCGGCTGGCTCGCCGTGGCACCGCACCTCTACCACCGGGACGGCTTCGCCGAGGTCGAGCCGGCGGGTGGCTGGCCTACCGCGGTCGCGCGGATGGGTACCCTGACCGGCCCGGCCATCGCGGCGGACATCGACGCCTGCCTGGCCCATCTCGCGCACAACGGCTTTGGCCCCGAGCGGACAGCGGTGATCGGTTTCTGTATGGGCGGGACGGTGGCGCTGGGCACCGCCGCCCGTCACAGCATGGGCGCGGCCGTGTCGTTCTACGGCGGCGGCGTGAGCACGCCGTACTGGGAGGGGTGCGCGCCCCTGGTGGAGAGCGCCCCCTCGCTGCGCACGCCGTGGCTCGGTCTCTACGGTGAGGACGACGCGCTGATCAGCCGGGCGGAGATCGAGGCGCTGCGGGCGGCGGCCACGACGTCAGCGGTACCGACCGATTTGATCGTTTATCCGGGCGCGGGACATGCCTTCCATAGCGACGACCGTGCGGAGGTCTACCGGCCCGAGGCGGCCCGGGACGCCTGGCGCAGGACGCTGAGCTGGCTCCGTAGCCAGGTGGCCCCGGGATAGCGCTGGGAGCGCCGGCGGCGGTGCGGGCACACCCGCCCCTGCACCGAGCCGCCTGCACCGCTGCTCGCCGTATTCCAGCCACCGCTTCGCGCTGGCTGGGAACCCCGTTGCCCGCCGCCCCGCGGGCCACGTCCCAGATCATCGCCGCTATCAGCCGTATTGGCCGTATTGGCCGTATTGGCTGTTGTCGGTGAGCCGGGCAGCAGCGCGTGCTGCGCAAGCCCGGCATCGCGGACCGACCGGTGCCGACAGGCCAGGCGTACGCGATGGCCTGTCGGTGTGCCGCAATATGATCGATTTTGTGGGGCGGCTTTCAGAACCCGTCCTAGCGGTCGTCCTTGTCCGCGGTTTCGGCGAGCAGGACGTCGAGCTGCGTGCCGGAGATGCGCTTGAACAGCCGGCGATTGCGGGTGCGGTCGAGCATGGCCACTTCAAGGTTTGCCGAGGACAGGGCGCGGTCGCCGTTACCGCCCGCGGGCGTGCCGGCCCGCAGCGCGTTCACGGCTGCTCTCAGCGCGGTGGCAAGCGGCTGGCCGTCCGCGTGATGTTCCTTCAGGGATGCGCTGACCTGCTCGGACTGCCCGCCGATGGCCACGAATCCACGTTCGTCCGCGATCGACCCGTCGTAGGTGAGCCGGTAGATCTGGTCGTCCTCGGCCCGCTCACCGACCTCCGCGACCACGATCTCCACCTCGTACGGCTTGATGCTGTCGGTGAACAGGGTGCCGAGCGTCTGGGCGTACCAGTTGGCAAGCGCTCGCCCGGTCACGTCACGGCGGTCGTACATGTAGCCGCGGACGTCCATCATGCGCACGCCGGCAGTCCGCAGGTTCTCGAACTCGTTGTACTTGCCGACCGCGGCGAACGCGATCCGGTCGTAGATTTCGCTGATCTTGTGAAGGGTCGACGAGGGGTTCTCGGCGACGAACAGGATGCCGTCGGTGTAGGTCAGCACCACGACACTACGGCCGCGGGCGATGCCCTTGCGGGCGTACTCGGACTTGTCCCGGACGAGCTGTTCTGGGCTGGCGTAGCCAAAGGGCATGGTCATGTCAGCCTCCCGGGTTCGTCATGCGGTCAGCGACGACGGCCTCGACGACAGCGCCCACCTCGTCATCGAGGAAGCGGCGGAAGCCGTCCGCGGTAACCGAGGCGACCACCGGGTAGAGACGGCGGACGAGGTCGGGACCGCCGGTCGCGGAATCGTCGTCGGCGGCGTCGTACAGGGCCTCGACACAGACCCGCACCGCCTCCGTCGCGGTCAGGTCCGCCCGGACGAGTTTTTTGAGCGCGCCGCGGGCAAACACCGAGCCCGATCCGATGGCCTGGAAGGAGCTGTCCTCGGCCCGAGACCCGGTGATGTCGTAGGAAAAGATCCTCCCTTTGCCGGTGTCGAGGTCGTAACCGGCATACAACGGGACGACCGCGAGTCCCTGCAGAGCCATCCCAAGGTTGTTTTTGATCATGAATGACAAGCGGTTGGCCTTGGCGTCCAGGCTGAGGGTCGAACCCTCGATCTTCTCGTAGTGCTCGAGCTCGACCTGGTACAGGCGGACGAGGTCCGCACCGATCCCGGCCGTGCCCGCGTACCCGACGCAGGAGTACTCGTCGGCGTGAAACACTTTTTCGACGTCACGTTGTGCGATCACATTGCCCATGGTCGCGCGGCGGTCACCGGCCATGATCACGCCGCCGGGAAACGCCACCGCCACGATCGTCGTGCCGTGGGCCACCTCGGTGGCGGCGACCGGCAGCCGCTCGCGCGCGCCCGGGAGCAGATCGGGCGCGGCCGTGGCCAGGAACTCGGTGAACGACGACGTTCCCGGTGTCATGAACACAGACGGTAGACGCCCCGCGACTCCCGCTGGATCAGCCACAAATCCCCCTTCAGATAGTTGATTGCCTGGGCCGGCGGTCGCCGGTCGTCGGTGAGGTTCCCGAGACCAACGGTGCCGTTGCCGCACACGATGTCACTTGATCCAGCCAGCGTCGGAGCCGGCATGTCGGCAAGCTCATTCCCGTGCGGCCTGCTGTGATCAGAGAACAGGTGTCGCTTGCGGGCTCCGGCAGGAGGCCGTTCGATCAGGAAGCGGTGTCCGGGTGGATGGGTCGCGAAGCGGCGCGGAGACTCACCGGAGATGGTGGGTGGCGACCGACGAGCCGTACCCGTGCATCGCGCGGCAACGGACGGGCAGCGATGACGCGAGGCGCCGACCAGGCGGCGCGAGCCGGGCCCGGTTGCCGGAGCCTCTGAGAGCGTGTGTGAGATCGTCATTCCGCCTCGCCGCGTCCAGGTGCCCCCTGGCCGCGTTGTCGGCCACACCGAGACAACTCATCCGGTATCGCTTCGGCCTTCCGCCTTGCCCGGGGGCGCCTGGACGGGGCTCACTGATCGAAAGCCCGATCTCACACACGCTCTTACTCCCCCCCTTTTTGTACGTAGCCCTTCACGAATTCCTCGGCGTTCTCCTCGAGTACGTCGTCGATCTCGTCGAGCAGGGAATCAACGTCCTCGGACAGCTTCTCGTGCCTTTCCTTGAGGTCGCTGGCGCTGGACTCCTCGACCTCGACCTCGTCGCTCTGGTCCGCCTTGCGCCCCGAGCGCTGCTGACCGCCGCCGGTGTCCTTGGTAGGCATGAGACCTCCTTCGATCGTGATGAAGCGACACTATCCCCGGGCTCCGCCATCCTGAACCGCTCGCGGGCGCCGCCGTCAACCTCGCCCTGGCGGCAGCGACGTCGAGGAGTGCACGGGGCCACGTCAGAGCACCACTTCATCACGATCCGGCCCGCACGTCGCGACGTCCGCCCACGGCGCAATACGCCGCTGGCCACCTCCCACGCCGGCGCGCGCAGGCGCACTCTCCCATGTCGGGATATGACCGGTTGCCGATGCTTCCGCGAGGCCGCGAGGCCGCGGCCGTGGGTCAGCCCTTGGCGAGTGCGTCCACGAGGTCCAGCGCGGTCGGGCAGCGGGCCAGCAGCTCGCCCACGTGCGCCCGGGTTCCGCGCAGCGGCTCCAGGGTGGGTACCCGTTGCAGGGAGTCACGCCCGACATCGAAAATGACCGAGTCCCAGGAGGCGGCGGCGACCTGCTGGGGATACAGCGCCAGGCAGCGGCCGCGGAAGAACGCCCGGGTGTCGTGCGGGGGCTCGGTCATGGCACGGACGATCTCGTTCTCGTCAAGCAGCAGGTCGACCCGCCCGCGGGCGGCCAGGCGGTTGTAGAGGCCCTTGTCGGGCCGGACGTCGGAGTACTGCAGGTCGACCAGCTGCAGGCGCGGAGCGTCCCAGTCGACACCGTCGCGGGCCCGGTAGCCTTCCAGGATGGCGAGCTTGGCGACCCAGTCCAGCTCCCGGGAACAGCTCATCGGGTCGTCCTCAAGACGGACCAGGACTGATTCCCAGCGTGCCAGCACGTCCGCGGTCTGGGCGTCCAGGTCGGTGCCGAAGCGGTCCTCGACGTACTTGCGGGCCTGCTCCAGGTACTCCATCTGCAGCTGGACGGCGGTCATCTTCCGGCCGTCCCCGAGGGTCAGCAGGTGGCGCAGGGACGGGTCGTGGGAGACCGCCCGCAGGCCGGCCACGGGGTTGTCGACGGTCAGGTCGACATCCAGCCAGGAACTTTCGATCATCGCGAGGACAAGCGAGGTAGTTCCGATCTTGAGGTAGGTCGAGATCTCGCTCATGTTCGCGTCGCCGATGATCACATGGAGCCGGCGGTACTTCTCCGGGTCCGCATGCGGCTCGTCCCGGGTGTTGATGATCGGACGCTTCAGGGTTGTCTCCAGCCCGACCTCGACCTCGAAGAAATCGGCCCGCTGGCTCAGCTGGAAACCGGCCTCACGGCCGTCCACGCCGATGCCGACCCGGCCGGCGCCACACACGACCTGCCTGGAAACGAAGAAGGGCACGAGGTGGCGGACGATGTTGGCGAACGGTGTGGAGCGGGCCATGAGGTAGTTCTCGTGGCAGCCGTAGGAGACGCCCTTGTTGTCCGTGTTGTTCTTGTACAGGTGCACCGGCATCGTGCCCGGGACGGACAGCGCCCGCCGCGCGGCCTCGGCCATGACCCGCTCCCCGGCCTTGTCCCACAGCACCGCGTCGCGCGGGTTCGTCACCTCGGGGGTGGAGTACTCGGGGTGGGCGTGGTCGACGTAGAGGCGCGCGCCGTTGGTGAGGATGACGTTGGCGAGCCCCAGGTCGTCCTCGTTGGCGGGAGCCGACGGATCGGCCACGGGCTCGCGGGGGAGCTCGAAGCCGCGTGCGTCGCGCAGCGGTGACTCCTCCTCGAAGTCCCACCGGGCCCGGCTCGTGCCGGTTGCCTGTCGGCTGGCGTAGGAGTTGACCACCAACGACGAGGCAAGCATCTGGTTGGTGGTTGGCTGACCGGGCACCGACACGCCGTACTCGGTCTCGGCTCCCATGATCCGGCGAACGCTCACACTCTCAGCGTAGGTGTTTTGCGGCCGTACCGAGACCTGGATTCGATGGCTGACTGTGCGTGACTGTCTGGCGGATCTCCGAAAACAGGCCGAGCGGCACGCTGCCAACGACATACGAGCCGTTGACAGCCCTGCCCCGGGCACATAACCGATCAGGGGCGGACGTAAAAATCATGGTCTGCGCGATGCGATGCGATGTGATGTGGCTGAGGGCCGCGGCTGGCGAGGGAGCGTTGAGCGGCTCCGGCAACAGGAAATGTAGATCAAGAAGCGAGGCTGGGGGCGCGTCACGAGACGGAGGCAGCGGAGAACAGCGGGGTGGGCAGGGCGGGAGATCCCGCCCTGCCCACCACCGGTACAGCGCCTTGTCACCCGGTGTCCGGGCTTCCACCGCGAAAATCGGTTACAGATATCGGTTACAGATACTGGCCCGTGTTGGCGATCGTGTCGATGGACCGGCCGGCTTCGGTGCCCTTGGTGCCGGTGATGAGCGTGCGGATGTAGACGATCCGCTCGCCCTTCTTGCCGGAGATACGCGCCCAGTCGTCCGGGTTGGTCGTGTTGGGCAGGTCCTCGTTCTCCTTGAACTCGTCGATGCAGGCATTGAGCAGGTGCTGCATGCGCAGCCCCTTCACGCCTCCCTCGATGAGCTGTTTGACGGCCATCTTCTTGGCACGGGCGACGATGTTTTCGATCATCGCGCCGGAGTTGAAGTCCTTGAAATACAGGACCTCCTTGTCGCCGTTGGCGTAGGTGACCTCGAGGAAGCGGTTCTCCTCCGTCTCGGCGTACATCCGTTCGACAACCCGCTGGATCATCCCTTGGCAGGTCGCCTCCCGGCTGTCACCGTGCTCGGTGAGATCCTCCGGATGCAACGGGAGATCCGGCGTCACGTACTTGGCGAAGATGTCCTTGGCCGCTTCGGCGTCCGGGCGTTCGACCTTGATCTTCACGTCCAGCCGCCCCGGCCGCAGGATCGCCGGATCGATCATGTCCTCGCGGTTGGACGCGCCAATCACGATCACGTTCTCCAGCTGCTCGACGCCGTCGATCTCACTGAGCAGCTGCGGAACGATCGTGTTCTCGACATCCGAGGACACTCCTGACCCGCGGGTCCGGAAGATCGAGTCCATCTCGTCGAAGAACACGATCACGGGCATGCCCTCGGACGCCTTCTCGCGCGCCCGCTGGAACACGAGCCGGATCTGCCGTTCGGTCTCGCCCACGTACTTGTTCAGCAGTTCCGGGCCCTTGATGTTCAGGAAGAACGCCCGTCCGCTGCCCTGGCCGGTCTGTGCCTCGACCTTCTTCGCGAGCGAGTTCGCCACCGCCTTGGCGATGAGCGTCTTGCCGCAGCCGGGCGGGCCATACAGCAGGACGCCCTTCGGCGGCTTCAGTTTGTGTTCAAGGAAGAGATCCTTGTAGAGGAACGGCAGCTCGACGGCGTCACGGATCGACTCGATCTGGCCCTTGAGGCCGCCGATCTGTTCGTAGCCGATATCCGGGACCTCTTCGAGAACCAGCTCCTCCACCTCGGACTTGGGGATGCGCTCGAAGGCGTACCCTGACCGGGTCTCGACCAGCAGCGAGTCACCGGCCCGCAGCCGTCCGTCCAGCAGCGGCTGGGCGAGCATGACCACGCGCTCCTCGTCGGTGTGGCCGATGACCAGAGCTCGATCGCCGCTCTCAAGGATCTCCTTGAGCAGGACGATCTCACCGTGGCGTTCGAACGCGCGTGCGTCGACGACGTTGAGGGCCTCGTTGAGCATGACCTCCTGCCCGGGGCTCAGATCGACCACGCCAACGTTCGGTGACACCGTCACCCGCAACTTGCGGCCCTGGGTGAACACATCGACCGTGCCGTCGTCGTACGACCCGATGAAGATCCCATAGCCGCTCGGCGGCTGGGCGAGCCGGTCGACTTCTTCCTTCAGCGCGATGATCTGGTCGCGAGCTTCGCGCAGCGTGGCCACGAGCTTGTCGTTCTGCCCGCTGACACCGACGAGATCCGCCTGTGTCTCAGCCAATCGTTCCTCAAGGGCACGGACCTGCCGCGGGGATTCGTTGAGTCTCCGCCGCAGCATGGCCACCTCCTCCTCAAGGAAGGCGACCTGAGTTGTGAGCTCGTGCACTTCCTTCTCGTATGCCGACGCTCGTGAATCTCCATCACCTGGACGACCCGAGCTCCCACCGGAGCCAGAGCCCGAACGGGGACCGGACACCGCGCCTCCACCTCCCCCGTGCTGACCGGGACGCACCCAACACTACCGTTGTGACCGCCGCTGGCACGCCTGTCTGACGACTACGAGCCTGCTTTGCCGTAAACAGCGAGTTACGGTGCCATGGTGACAGAAGATCGGAGCTCTGTGGCAACGCCCAGGAATCTCACCGGACCAACAACACCGCCGGCGTTGCGGGTACGCATCGACCAGGACGCCTGTACCGGAGACGGACTCTGCGTCCAGTTTGCTCCGACCGTCTTCGAGTTCGATGTTGACGGGCTGGCGTACGTGAAGGGGCCGGACGGGCTGCTGCGCACGAAACCCGGTGAATCGGTACCGATACCACTGCCACTGGTAGGCGATGTGGTCGCGGCTGCGGACGACTGCCCGGGCAACTGCATCTACGTGCAGCGTCCCGACGGCACCCTCGAGGCCGGGCCGGGCAGCTGAACCGTCTGTTTCGCAACGCGCTGTCGCGCTACGGCTCCCCGGCGGGGAGCCGTAGCGCGGATCAACGTACGACCGATTCTGCCCCCTGTCGGGAATCCGACAGCGCGGAACCGGGCGTTGGGGACGTCTGCTCGGTCACGTCGGGCCGTGCGCCCTTCGCCGGGCGCCGTCGCCGCGGTGGCGGGGTGACCCCGTCCGCGAGCCGCCGGGCTGTCACGAGGAAGCCGGTGTGACCGACCATCCGGTGGTCCGGGCGTACGGCCAGCCCATCCACATGCCAGGTGCGCATCATCGATTCCCACGCCGCCGGTTCGGCGAACGTGCCGTACTCGCGCAGTGCCTCGACCACCCGCGCGAGCTGGGTGGTGGTGGCCACATAGACGCAGACGACCCCGCCCGGCACCAGCGCGGCGCTCACCGCGTCCAGCACCTCCCACGGGGCCAGCATGTCCAGCACCGCCCGGTCCATGTCGCGCTCGGTCGCCTCGGCCAGATCCCCCACCCGCAGCGTGTGGGCGGGATGCGGCCCGCCGAAGAAGGCCTCGATGTTCTTCTGGGCGATCTCGGCGAAGTCGGGCCGCCGTTCGTAGGAGACCAGCCGCCCGGTATCGCCGACCGCCCGCAGCAACGAGCAGGACAACGCGCCCGAACCCACCCCGGCCTCCAGCACCCGCGCGCCTGGGAAGAGGTCGGCGTACGCCACGATCTGCGCGGCGTCCTTGGGGTAGACCACGGCGGCGCCGCGCGGCATCGACAGGACGAAGTCGGTCAGCAGCGGACGCAGCGCCAGGTACGGTGTCCCGCCGGTGCTTGTCACGACCACGCCGTCGTCCCGGCCGATCAGGTCGTCGTGCTCGATAGCGCCGGAGTGGGTGTGGAACTGGCGGCCGGGCTCGAGCAGGACGGTGTGGCGCCGCCCCTTGGGGTCGGTCAGCTGCACCCGGTCGCCCTTGGTGAAGGCGCCGCGGCGGTGCGCCGCACCGGTCGGCGGCCGGTTCACGAGCGGACCGCCGACCGGGCAGCGCCCGCTGGGTCGATGCGAGCGACCAGATCGACCATGGCGAGGATGCCGACCGGGCGGCCGCCCTGCGTCACCAGGTATTCGGACGCCGGTGTGCCCCGCACGGCTGCCAACAGATCCTCACCTTCCAGCTCAGCGTCGAGCACCATGCCGGGCTCGAGCGTTCGGCTCACCTCGTCCACGGTCATCCACGGCCGGCGATGCTCGGGCAGGGCGTCCACGGCCGACCCGTTCATGACCTTGAGCGGTGTCCCGTCGGAGCCGACGACAGCCACCGCGCTCGCGCCGAGCTCACGCGCCCGCCGCAGCGCCTCGGCGAGCGGCACGGCACCCTCCACCGGCAGCGTGCGACGCGCGAGCCGACCGGCGGATACCCCTGGCAGGCGCATGTGGATCTGAGCCTGCCGCAACAGCTGATACGCCCCAGCCGCGATGAACGCGCTCACACCGAGCAGGTAGACACCGCCGAAGTCGCTACCGGGGGCGAACAGGCCCCACAGCGCCAGCAGGACGGCGACCAGGAAACCGCCGTAGGCGCCGACCCGGATGCCTTGGAGCTTGTTCTTGGTGGCGCCCCAGACGGCGGCCACGACCAGCCGGCCTCCGTCCAAGGGCAGGCCGGGCGCGAGGTTCAGCACGCAGAGGGCAAGATTGGTCACGGTAAGGTCAAGGATGACGACACCGGGCTGCGTACCGCTGTCCACCACCGTCAGCAGGGCAAAACCCACACCCGCGAGCAGACCGTTGGTGGCTGGACCCGCACCGGCCACCAGGAATTCACGGACCGGTGTCTGAGGCTCCGGCGATATCTCGGTGAACCCGGCGAATCCGTGCACGGTCACCGCCCGGACGCCGAGACCGAACCCCAGTGCCATGAGGCAATGGCCGAGCTCATGGATGACCAGCGAGGCGACGAATCCGGTCGCGGTGATGGCGGCCAACAGATACAGGCGGCTGTCGGCGACATCCGGCAATCGGTCCCGATTGGGACCGATCAGCAGCCAGCAGATGATGACGGCGAACACGAGCGCCAACGGAGACAGGTACACCGGTACGCCGCGGACCCGCCCGATGAGCAGACCGGGTGCGTGACGGGGCTGGTCACCACCGCTGCCGTTGCCCGCGGCAGGGGGAGTGACACGATGGACCTGGTCCGGCTGATCGGCCATGTGTGCGATGCTACGGCCTCCCCC
>NZ_CAKJTP010000011.1:24168-58793 GCF_917627335.1 Protofrankia sp. CiT1
ACCCCGGCTGAGCGGGCTGCCGCCCAAGGCGTCGGCGAGATTGTCGGAGCGGCGGCTTATGGTCCACAGCCATGAAGCCTTCCACGGGGGCTGCCGGCACATCCGGTGGGCAGACTCCGTCTCCATATGATCATTCTTCGCCGGATCAGGTCCGCGTCGTCGGTTCGCTTTCGCCCTCGCGGGCGGGTGACTTCATGAACTGCCCGCTGCGTTACCGGTTTCGCGTGATCGACCGGCTGCCCGAACCCCCGAGCTCGGCCGCGGTGCGCGGAACGGTCGTCCACTCCGTGCTGGAACGGCTGTTCGATCATCCCCCTCCCGGTCGCACGATCACCACGGCCGAGGCGCTGCTGGAGCCGGCCTGGCGTGATCTGCTCACTCGGGAACCAGAACTCGCCGGCTTGTTCACAGACGACGCCGAGCGGGCGGTGTGGATGGATTCGGCCCGGGCGCTGCTGGCCGGGTACTTCAGCCTGGAGGATCCGGCCCGCCTGGCGCCGGCCGCCCGGGAGCTCTACATCGAGCACGTGCTCGATTCCGGAGTACGCCTGCACGGATATATCGACCGGCTCGACGAGGCGACGACCCCGGACGGGGTGGCGCTACGGGTCATCGACTACAAGACCGGGCGCGCGCCGGGGCAGGCGTTTGAGGGCTCGGCGTTGTTCCAGCTGAAATTCTACGCCTACCTGGTCTGGCGGATCCGCGGTGTGGTCCCTCGTGAACTGCGGCTTTACTACCTGGCAGACCGCACCTGGCTGCGGGTCGCCCCCGATGAGGCGGACTTGCGGGCGACCGAACGGAAGATAGGCGCGCTGTGGTCGGCGATCAGCCGGGCACGCCATACAGGTGACTGGCGGGCAACCCCGAGCAGACTGTGCGATTGGTGTGATCACAAGGCCCGGTGCCCGGCGTTCGGCGGCACGCCACCACCGCTGCCCGCATCCGAGAGCGAGGGCGGCGCGGGCGCCCATGAACCCGCGCCGACGGTGTCTGAGGCAGCTGGCTGACAGTGGGGGGACAGCGACGCTCGGCGGGGATTCACTGAAGTCCGCGGCAGGCGAATCTTCGGTTCTTCTGCCGTCTGCCGACAATGCGGATCCACCTCTGCCAGAGCAGCGGTGAAGCGGCTGACAGGACGGGCGGGCGCGGATGGGACAGTACCGGGGACGGCGGTATCGCGGTGGTATTGATGATCCACCGGACAGAATCTTGCGCATAATCGGCCAAAGGTGGCGTCACCGTGGCTTTCGAAGGGAGCTTTTTTCATGAGCCGAGCGGGCCGGGCTTCCGGCACTGATCCGTCCGCTCCTTCCGCCAGGCCGGTGGCCTCCTCGAATCCGGCCCACGGCGGGCTCGGTACGGGAACGGAGGTGGTTCCCGCGGCGCGGGCCGCCGGGCTGGTCAAGATCTATGGATCCGGGCAGACCGCGGTCACCGCGCTGCGTGACATCGATGTCTCTTTTCCCCGCGGGCGGTTCACCGCGATCATGGGGCCGTCCGGGTCGGGGAAATCGACTCTGATGCACTGCCTGGCAGGCCTTGACACCGTGACCCGAGGCCAGGTCTTCGTCGGTGATGTGGATCTGTCCCGGTTGTCGGACAAGCAGCTCACCCACCTTCGCCGTGACCGCATCGGCTTTGTGTTCCAGCAGTTCAACCTGCTGCCGACACTGACCGCCGCGGAGAACATCACGCTTCCCCTCGACATCGCGGGCCGCAGGCCCGACCAGGCATGGATGCGGCAGGTGATCGATGCGATCGGCCTCGCGCCACGCCTGGGACATCGCCCGTCCGAGTTGTCCGGCGGCCAGCAGCAGCGGGTCGCGTGCGCCCGCGCGCTGGTCACCCGGCCGGATATCATCTTCGCGGATGAGCCCACCGGCAATCTGGACTCCAGGTCCGGAGCTGAGGTGCTGTCGTTCCTCCAGCGTTCCGTGCGTGATCTCAAGCAGACCGTCGTGATGGTCACCCACGATCCCACCGCGGCTTCCTTCGCCGACGAGGTTGTCTTCCTCGCTGACGGAAAACTTGTCGACTCGATGCCGGACCCGACCGCCGAAAGCGTTCTTGAGCGGATGAAACGCCTCGACCAGCTCCAGCAGAAGGCCGATATGGGGGAGGATGGCCGGGCGGACCAAGCTGTGGACCAGGCCGCGGGGCAGGCCTGGCCGGATGGGGAACCGGCGGCCCTGGACGGAAGTACCGGCCACGGACCAGCGGGCAGGGCCTGAACAATGTTGCGTACCACCCTTAAGATCCTGCTGGCCCGCAAGCTCCGATTGATGTTGTCCGCCCTTGCGGTCGTGGCTGGGGTCAGTTTCGTCACCGGCACGCTGGTGCTCACCGACACCCTCAACCACACCTTCGACACGCTGTTCGCCAACGTCACCAAGAACATCAGCGTGTCGGTTCGGACGATCAACGCAGTGGACGATGATTCCGCTGGGAACAGCCCCAACCGGCCCGTTCCCAGCTCCCTACTGGAAGTGATCAAAGGCGTGCCGGGTGTCCGGGCGGCCATCGGCGATGTTGACGGAACAGCCGTGTTCGTCAACCCCCGCACCGGCAAGGTCCGTGATACCGGCGGCGCGCCTGGGATCGGCACCAGCTGGGATGGTGGCACGCCGCTGTCCGCGGTCGACATCGCCTCGGGCCGGGAGCCGCACGGCCAGGAGATCGTCGTGGACAAGGGCAGCGCGGACAAGGCGGGGCTGGTGATCGGCGACCAGGTGACGGTGCTGACCAAGGGCACGCCCGCCGTCTACACCCTGGTCGGGACGTTTCGGGTGTCCGGGCAGGACAGCGTCGGCGGTGCTACGGTGATCGCCTTCGACACCCCCACCGCGCAGCGCGTGCTGCTGGCTCCGGACGAGTTCACCTCGATCAGAGTCGCCGCCGTCGCCGGGCTGTCCCAGACCGAGCTTCGCGATCGGATCGCCAGGGTCCTGCCCGCGGGCGTCGAGGCGATCACGGGCAAACAGCTCGCCGATGAGAACGCGAACGCGGTACAAAAAGCCGTCGGCGGTTTCTCCACGTTTTTGCTGGTGTTCGCGGGAATCTCGGTTTTCGTGGGTGCCTTCATCATTTTCAATACCTTCACGATGCTGGTGGCCCAACGGGTCCGGGAGCTTGCGTTGCTGCGGGCGCTGGGCGCAAACCGGCGCCAGGTACGGCTTTCGGTCCAGTTTGAGGCGGGCGTCGTCGGGTTCGTCGGCGCGACTGCCGGGCTGCTGCTCGGTGCGGTGCTGGCCCTTCTGCTGCGAGTGGCGATCGCGGCGTTCGGGGTGTCGCTGCCCAGCGGAGGGCTGGTTTTCCGGCCCCGAACAGTGATCGTCGCCTATGCTGTCGGAATTGTCGTCACGGCGGTCGCCGCCTTCATTCCCGCGCGTAAAGCCGCGTCGGTCCCGCCGGTGGCCGCGATGCGCGAGACCTTCGTCCTGCCCACGCGTTCCCTGCGTATCCGTGGCATGGCTGGGTGCGCCCTGAGCGGGATCGGCGCGCTTCTTCTCGTATACGGGCTGACCGCTGTCACCGGGAAGTCCGGGGCCGCGCTGGTCGGCATCGGTGCTGGATTGTGCTTCCTCGGTATCGCCACCCTCTCTCCGCTGCTTGCCAGGCCCATCACCAGGTTCATCGGCGCTCCCCTCCCCCTTGTGTTCGGTGCTACCGGCCGCCTCGGCCGCGAGAACGCGATGCGTAACCCGCGCCGCAGCGCCTCGACGGCATCCGCGCTGATGATCGGCCTTGCGCTGGTCAGCGCTTTCTCGGTACTCGGCGCATCTATCAAGTATTCAGTCAAAGAAACGGTCAGTAACAGTCTCGGTGCGGACTTCTACCTGGCTGGTTCGGGCTTCGGCCAGGGGTTCAGCCCCGAGATAGCCCGTTCCCTGCGGGGCAGGCCGGGTATCGACCTGGTCACGGGGCTGCGGTCGGACATCGCTGACATCAAGGGGAAGAAGGCGACGCTCCTGGCGGGTGACCCGGTCGCCCTGCCGCAGCTGCTCGCGTTGCACCAGGTGACCGGGGATCTCACCAAGCTTGGCAACGGGACCATCATCATGGATAGTGACACCGTGACAGCTGACGGGTTCGCCGTCGGTCAGCAGGTTCCGGTACTTTTCCCGGATGGCCCGACCATGCTCACCCTCGCCGGGACGTACCAGAAAAGCCAGGTAGCTGGCAAGTACCTCGTCTCCCTGAGTGAGTTCAGCCGACACTACAATTCCGACCTCGACATGTTCGTCATGGTCAGGATTGCTTCGGACGCGAAAATCGACCAGGTGAGGAATGAAATCAGCTCCGTTACTCGGTCGTATCCCAACGTGCAGGTGCGTGACCAGTCCGAGTTCGTCCGGCAGCAGGAGAAGCAGGTCGACCAGCTGCTGGGCTTCGTCTACGTCCTGCTGGCGCTAGCCGTCGTGATAGCGCTGTTCGGGATCGTCAACACGTTGGCTCTCTCCGTCATCGAACGGACCCGGGAGATCGGGCTGTTGCGCGCCGTCGGCATGAGCAGACGCCAGCTACGCAGGATGGTACGGCTCGAGGCGGTGGTGATCGCCGTGTTCGGAGCGGTGCTCGGGGTCGCCGTCGGTAGTTTCTTCGGCTGGGCGCTGACCCTTGCCCTCAAGGATCAGGGTATCAACGCGTTCGCCTACCCGCTGGGGACGATCATCACCGTCGTGATCATAGGCGGTCTGCTCGGCGTCCTCGCGGCCATCTTCCCAGCCCGCCGGGCCGCGAAGATGGACATCCTGCGGGCAATCGCGACGACTTAGCGCGCCCGGCAGGAGGACTGTCTGTCTGTGTCATCGCGCCCCGGTGGCGCGATGACACAGACAGAGGATCCCACGGGTTGCCCGACATGCATGACGTCATAGGGCAGCCTGCGGCCAGGACGCTTCTACACGGGCGTGTCGCCGGCTGCCATGCGTTCCTTCAGTTTCCGCACTCCACCCGTCAGATGATGTTCGACGAAACGTCCGACGAGATAGTCGATATGGTAGATATAGGGTACCGGTTTGACGAACATCTCCTTGCCTAGGAGCAGCGCGAAGGCGGACGTCGTACTGAGCGTCGTGGCCAGCAGGCACGCACTGCTGACCGCGGCACCTGTCTGGGCCTCGAAGTCGATGACGGAGTTTTTCAGGTAGCTGTCCTGAAGTGCCAGCGGCGCGATCCCCAAACCAAAGTTTGTGATTTTTTCTTGCTCGCTCAGGTCCGGAGTGAGGTCGAAGAAATCAGCGAAGCCCATGCCCTCGGGGTCGAAGTAGTGGTGTGTCGCGCCGTAGCCTACTGGGCCGGACATGACTACCGGGATCGATCGTTCTCGGGCGCCGCCGTAGACCATGATCCGTGGCTCGATGACGAAATAGTCCAAGGCATCGCAGACGACGTCGACACCGTCGAGGAACTCGTCGACCGTCTTCTTGGAAATGCCCTCGATCTTCCGGATCCGTAGTTCCGGGTTGATGGACAGGAGACGTTCCTCAAGCACGTCCGCCTTACGTGCTCCCACCGTGTGCACGGTGGCGCCGAACTGGCGGCTGAAATTCTCCGGGCCGAAGGTGTCGAAATCGGCGATGTGCACCCCGCCGACCCCCATGCGTACCAGCGTCTCGGCATGGGTATAACCGACACCGCCACAGCCCGGCACCGCGATTGTCTTCGTGGCCAGGGTCTTCAGTTCGGTCTCGTCGATGATTCCCAGCATCCGGCTGAACAGGACGTCACGCGCATAGGGGTTCGCCGTGGCGGTCGGATCGGTCATGATCTCGGCCTTATCATCAGGTGAAGGTTGTGGACAGTTGTGTTCGGGACGCGCTTGTCAAGGCCGCCGGGTGGAGTGTCGTTGCCTGACGTGGCGGGTACGGCACCGGGTCCGCGGCGCCGTATGCACGGATCAACGAGTATCCGCAAGGTAGCTCAGAACGTCCTGTTCCCTGCCCACAGTGGGGCCGCGGACTTGGTTGTGTTGCTTGCCAGTGGCAAGGCCGTGGGCTTGGTGAGGTCCAGGACGAAGTGGAGCCCGACGTTTTCGAAGCCAGCACGATGCCCGAATTTCTGCCCTCTTTCGTTGGCGATGAAGGAGTCGAAACAGGCCGTTTCGCAGTTCTCGTCGCGGGCCAGCTGCAGGAGGTGGTCGAGCAGCGCTCTGCCGACCCCCAGCGAACGCTGTGATTTGTGAGTCACGAAGTGATCAAGGTACATGTAACGCCCGCACCAGAAGCGGGTCTGTATCCAGTAGCCCCCGAGCGCGGTCGGCATACCGTCAACGAGCACCACTGTGCAGTGCCACCCGGCGGAGGAAATAGTGCTGAAGCGCTTACGTAAGACCGCCTCGGACACCGTCGGGTAGAGTTCGACGAGAAATTCGATGACCAGGTCCTCATCATCGTGTGTCAGATCCTGGAATTTTATCTCCATATTTGTCATCCCGTCAGTGGAATTTTGCCGTCTTCCATGTGGGTAAAAATTGCTATCAGGACATCCCGATGCCCTTCGGTTGGCGGCGAGATGCTGTTGATAGGCGTAACGGCGTGCAGGGTCGTTTTGTCGTTGTTGAACAAAAATCCGCCCGCTTCGCTGAGCGCTAGTTCCAGGAGCTTTCTGTGATCACTGTCGTGGTAGAGGACGCTGACGCCTCCCACCACCTGGTGGCGTTCGACCATAACCGTCAGGACATAGTCGACACCGTCATGGTGGGCGCCTTCTGGCGTTGGCTTACCGATGAGTCCGGGGCCGCAGATGATCCGGTTCTGGAAGACCTGGGCGAACCAGGCCGGGTGACCTGTCAATGCCTGCAGCTCGCCGCAGGCCCAGCGGAGCGCCGTACGAAGCACTGGGCTGCTGGCTGTTACGGCTTGCATGGGCGCGAAAAGCCGTTCAATCCCGCCGTTAAGATAGTTCGTCGTCGTGGTCTGTGTGTAGGCGCGGTGCGGCAGCAGCTCGACGGTGCCGCTGGCCGGAACGAGGTGGAACTCGGCGTATCGACGCTGCCGGTAGCGGCCGTGGTCGGCCATGTACCGGTCGAAGGGCAGGTCGTTCCAGGACTGTGCGAAGGAGTCCCAGGGCGACCCCGGCGTGGCGGTGACCCCGAGCTCGGCGGCGATACTGCCATGCGCGTAACCGACCGTACCCAGCTCTCGGGTGACAGAGCGGACCGGTCCCATTATTGTGGCCTCCTTGGTGGGTCTGCGAGGACATGAGGCAGGGCTGGGGCGCCGGCGTCGTCGAAACGCCGTACCATGCCGTCGTACTCGCTCTTCTTCTTCCACTCCGGGTCCGGCGGCTGATAGTTCTCCCGCGGGCAGTGCTTCGAATGTTGCCCGGTCACACGGTCGTGCAGGTACCGCGGACAATTCTCGAAGATATTCCGTACACGGACTTCGACGACCGCTTCCGCGCCGATGAACTCACTGGTCCGCGCCGGGTCGGTGTGGACGCTGGCAGCACCGTTGATACGTAGCTTCACCGGCCTTCCGGGGTCGATGAACAACAGTCCCACCGCCGGGTTGGCCCGGATGTTGCCGAGGCTGCGGAACATTCCGTTGCCGTCGTAGCTAGGAAAGCAGAAGGTGTGCGGGCCGGTTACCCGCACGAAACCAGGAAATCCTCCCTTGTACGAGCAGTCCGGCCGCCCGTCGGCATCGGCGGTGGCCAGGTAGAAGCAGTCCGCCGCCTCGATGATCGATACATCCTGTGTGGAGAGGGCGGGTGCCACGTACCGGTCGGCGATGTGCTGGGCGAGCCGTTCGGTGCCGAACTCGCGCTGCAGTTCGAGGGAGCCGGCGTGGTAGAAAGCTGGTTCCCTCGGCGCCTGCTGAGACTGACGGCGGCGAAGCGACAGGCTGTGCAGGAACTTCTGGTAGAAGACTGGGTAACTGGTGAGCACATATGTCCCGTGGGCTTGGACGAGTGGATGCCGCGGCGACAGTTTCTGTAACGGCACCAGCATCGCCAGATGATGCTCGACATGTAGGTTGTTGCTGTTGGTGAACCAGCGGGAAAAGCGGCTGCCTGTAATCGAACGAGTGTTGCGTAGAATATTCCTGGAATCGCTGTCACAGTAAATGTGTTCAGGCAGCTCAATGAGGAAATGAAGCGGGGTGGCAAGGAGGAACGGTAGCAGCCACAGCCGTAGGACCAGCTGGCCACCGCCGAGCGCCACGGCGATGACGAGGATAGCGAGGAAAGCACCGATAATACGGTACTCGGCCGTGACATAGCGGTGCGTCTTTGGGCTGATCTGACCCCCGGAATATCTCCATTCTCCCTTGAGTGACTGCCCTGTGGAACGCGCTACGGACACTACCCGGCCATAGTTGAGGAGTTCACGGAGAAATGATGAAAATGTCATGTGCTGTCGGGTGTCGAAATCGAAGAACGCGGTGTCGGCGGCCGTGCCTATATTCTTGTGGTGCTGGAGGTGGCGCACCCGGTAGTGACTGAAGGAGACCAGGAAGGGCAGGCTCATGGCCATGCCGACCGGGCGGTGCGGACGGGCCGACCGGAACGCGCTGTGGTGCAGGCACTGGTGCGCCAGCTCGACCCAGTGGACCATCATCGCCGCGAGCAGCAGCACGCCGGCCATGGCTGGGAGAACAGAGGACCGCAGCGCCAGCCAGCCGCCGATTGAGGTGAGTATGCCTGCGACGCAGATGCGCCCCAGAAAGGTCATCTCGTCCTGCCGGGTGACGAGGGTGCGGGCCAGCAGCGCCGCCGGAACATCGTGTTCACTCATGACAGGCTTTTGATGATCGTTCGCAGCCGGCGCATCCTCATTAAGATCATTTGATAATAGGCGTCCGCCACATCGACCCGGATACATACGCCGAGACAGATCTCCCGAAGGACCGCCGGTGACGTGCCGGCGAGCGCCAGAAGCACGTTCTCAAGCCATTCTTTCCCGTGGTCCGCGTCGACATGGATGTGCAGGCGCTGGTATTCGATGGCCGTATCCGGCACGCCGGCCCGAGCACAACCGCGGACCATGGCCTCGAAGCGCGGCGACGCGCTCTGTTCCAGCACTCCCATCGCGCCCAGGCCACGCGGGGTGAGATGGCGGTGGATGCCATAGGACATCAGCAGGCAGGCGTTCTCGTAGATTTCGGCGCACTCCAGATCGTCGATGCCGGCGCCGTGGGCGGCAAGCAGGCTCGACATGTAGGCGCTGGAAGAGGCGAACAGGCGTGTGTGGACCTGGCTCGGATCGCCGCGTCCCATCTCGTCCCAGTAGTTCTCCGCGATGGTCATCTTTGCCGCGCCTGAAAGACCTACCTGGGCCAAGGCGACCAGATCGTCGAATCTGCCGTCGACCAGCTCCTCGGCCGCTACGAAAAGCGCGATTTCGGGCAGGCTGGCCTCATGCTCGAGGTAGTGGCAGAAGTCGGGCTGCTCGTGGTTCCTGGCGGTGGTGAGAAACCACTCCTGGAACTCGTCGACCGAGCGGGGTAACCTCGCCAGGTCCACCCGCGACTCACGCGAGGTGTGCCAGGCCCGTTCGATCTCCCGAATCTGTGGATCGGTGTTGAGGCACGGGACGCGCTCGAAGTCCTGCGCGCCGGCGAGGTAAGCCGTGTAGTAGGCATGCAGATGCCGTAGTACGTCCAGCTGGCTGGCAGGATCACCGTCACCAGCCGTCGGGAATGCACGTTCGATGACATCGGGCCGGGCTAGCGGCGCGGTCAGGGTGTGTCGGGGCAATGCTGAGCCAATTAGCATAAAAAATGTCATTCCGATCCGCGTTGATCGAGCACAGAGACAGACGCGGTTCACCTCCTTGGCGCGGCACGCCGGATGATGCGCGCCTGTTCGACGCTCTTCCTTTGCTGAGGCAGTGGACGCCGGCCCACTACGTCCCTGTCGTGCCTATCCATAGTGGAAGAAAATCGTCTCAGACGCATCAGAAACCCGTGACCAGCGGCATTACCATCAGCCCGCTGGCAGACAACCGTGCCAGCGGGCTGATGGGGCGCGGGTTTTCCCGGCGGCTGTCGACCGCATCCCGTGGCGGGAACGCGGACGTGGGCACGCCGGGGTGGCCGGTTGGCGGTACGGAGGTGGCTCGGGGCTCTTGGCTGAAAAATCAGTATAAGAATATTCTTATATAAGAAAAAGTGTGCGAATAAAAATCGCGTTACGACTCGGACGCCTGCCACGCGAGGGGCACCTGCCAGGTCAGCGTGCTTCCGGTGCCGTTGTTCCCCGGCCCGAACTCCATCCGGCCACCGAGGCCAAGCGCCCGTTGGCACAGGTTCGCGAGACCGCCAGTGCGGGCTGCCCTGCCCGGTCCGCGTCCGTCGTCGTGGACCTCGACCAGGACGTCATCGCTGCTGACGCTCACCCGGACGGCGATGTGGTCGGCCTGCGCATGGCGGGCGATGTTGGCGAGCGCCTCGCGCAGCGCGGCCAGCAGATGCTGATGTATCGGCCTGGGCACGCCGTCATCGATCGGTCCCTCCAGGCGGACGATGGGCGTCAGGCCCAGGTAGGCCTCCGCCTGTGTGACGATCCGCTGAACTTCGGCCCGCAGGTCACCGATGTGTGTGCTCAGCGGACTCAGCGCGAAGATGGTACGGCGGATCTCGTCGATCGTTTGATCCAGCTCCTCGACCGCCCCGCTCAGGCGCACGCCCGGTTCACCCGCGACAGCCCTCCCGACCGCCTGGAGCTGCAGCCCGGTCGCGAACAGCCGTTGGATGACGACATCGTGCAGATCTCGGGCGATACGGTGACGGTCCTCGTAAACCGCGAGTCTCTCCCGATCGTTCTGAGCGCGGGACAACTCGACGGCCAGCGCGAGCATGTTCGCCGCGGCCTGGACGAAGTGCACTTCGTCCAGCATGAACCGCCGTGGCGTGCTGCTGTGGACGGCCAGCACCCCGAACGCGCGCCCGACCGGGCCGATACGAGCCCCGACGGTGGCACGGCAGCCATCCATCCACGGCCACTGCCCGTCTTCGCTGTTCCCGCGGGTCGTGGGATCCGACTTGTCGATCAGCAATGGCTGATCCCCGCTGAGGATCTGGCCAAGCAGTGATGTCGGGGCAGCTGGCAATGAGCCGAGGGATCGCGCGCCCGCTGGCCGGCCGAGGGATACCCGGGCGGTCATCCTGGCTTCGCCGTCCGCGGCCTCCTCAGTTTCGAGGAGATCGCACAGCGTGACATCCAGGGTCGACGTGACCAGTTCGCCGGCCTTGACGAGCAGGGCCGGCAGATCGAGACCGGACAGCGCGTGCTGACCCAGCAGAGCCAGACCCGCCTGGTGGCGCTCAGCCCTGCGCAGGTCGCTGACGTCCGAGAAGATGACTGCCAGCGCGATCTTCTCCTGATAGGAGAACGGGATCACTGACAGCCGCAGTGACCGGCCTGTTCCAGCACCGTGGATCAGGTCGAAGTCACCGAGTTGAGGCATGCTGGTTTGCAGCGCGACCGCAACCATCCCCCAGTCGCCCCCCAGCGTCTGCCCCTTGTTGTCGCTCGGCCGCAGGAGGTCAACGAGCTGCTGGAGCGGGTCGCCGCAATCCTGCGGGACACCAAGAAGCTGGTTGACCACCAGGGAGCTGCGCGCTATCCGCAGGGTATGATCATAGATGATCACCCCTACCGGCACCCCGTCGAGCCGGAGATTCTGGGAGACCAGCTCCAGCATGGCATTGTGCTCACCGATCGCCACCGAGCCGGCTCGAGCGCCGGTGGTGTCTATGATCGTCCCGACGTTGCCGATCACTTCGCCGTCGGGGCCGCGCTGAACGCTGGCCCGTATCTGCACCCACCGGTAGCTTCCGTCCCGGGTGCGGTACCGGGTCTCATGATGGCAGTGATCGGCTCCGCCCTCGACCACCGCCATGAACAGCGCGATGGTGTGCTCCACTTCGTCTGGATGGACGTACTCCAGGAAACCGGTGCCGAGGCTGGCCTCGATCTCGAACCCGGTCAGCGTCGTCCAGGCCTGATTGAGGTAGGTCCAGCGGCCCTGCGCGTCGGTCCGGAACACAACCTCACTCAAGCTGTCCAACAGCGGAGGAGCCGTGGCCTGTTCGGTGGTGTGGCCCTGACCGATCGCGGCTCCGCCACGGTCACCTATGTCACCCGCCTCCGCGGAGTGATTCGATCCGGACTGATTTAAGACAGACACTGCGCAACACCGTCCCCCATGTCATACGGACCTCTACACGGATTCTCCGACATCCGCGCAACTGCGTGTCCCACCCCCGTGCACCAGGTGTCGCAACCAGCCAGGCAGCGCAATCAGCCCAGAGCGACGGGGTCAGCCGTGATGGACGGCGCAGTAGGAATCGCGGCTGGTGCTGCTGGTCAGGGGCGGATGGTACGCGTAGGTCGCCTTGACGGTGGCGGCTGTCGTCGCCGCCGTGGCCTCGATCTGATTGGCCACGGTTGCCCAGTCCTGCGGAGTCTGCGCTCTGACGAGCCGCTCGGCGTTCGTCCACGCGGACTCTCGCCATGTCTCCAGAATCTGCATGAGCGCCGTCCAGCTGATCCCGAGCGGAGTGGACAGATCGTTGGTCGACGGGTCGAACCGGGCCGCCAGTTCGTCCAGCAGCGGTTCCACGACCTGGTTGAGGAAGACGTTGACCTTGTCATGATCTGGTTTGCGGCTCGCGCCATCCGGCGTGACCAGGCCCAGCGCGGCCAGTACATATGGCAGATCGCGGTTGACATGGGCGTTCATGCCAAGAAGAAGGTCACCGGCACCGGACACCGCGGAGGTGTCCGCGGCATCGAAGGCGATCTGCCACGCGCGTGGCACCTGTGCGATGTCGCCGCGGGCCCAGGCGTCGTAGGCGTCGAAGTACTCCCCCGCGAACATTGTGTCCTCGGTGGTCACATAGGCGACGTCGGCGAAGAATCCGGGCTGGGCCGCGGCTCGCCGGTATTCCTCGGTCGTACGCAGATAGGCGAGCGAGAAGACGGCGCTGTGGGCGCATCCAGCGGCCAGCGGCGTGAATCGATTAATCATATTGCTTATTGTGGTGTCGACGCAGCTGAGGCTGCCATCCGCGCAGGCGGTCGGGTGCGGCGATGTGTAGGGGATCGGAAGCGCTGGCAGCAGTGCCGGCGTGTTGACAAGAATCGGCGCGGAACCGCTTATGTCCACCGGCCCCACCGTCAAGGCCGCGGCGGGCCGGGCGGCTGGCAGTATGGTCGCGACCAGGGCGAGCGGGAGCAGCCCGATCGTGAATATCGCGAGGGCGAGCGCGCGGAAACCGGTCGCCATATCCGTTAAGCGAGGTAAGGACAGCATGGATCAAGTATAGGATTATTTGTCCATAAAAAGTCGTGATTTTCCAGCTGGCGGCGCGACCAGCCCGCCGAGCAGGCCCACGGTGACTTCGTGCAGACTCGACAGCACGGTCGACCGGGCGGTGACCACTGACGGCGCGGCCATCGGGAACGACGGGACGAGAACGGTCGCGCAGCCCGCGTCGATGCCGGCACGGGCGCCGGCCTCGCTGTCCTCGAGGACCACACAGCGGTGTGGTGCCACACCCAGCAGCCCGGCCGCCGTCAGGTACGGCTCGGGATGCGGCTTGCGCAGGCTCACCTCGTCCCCGGCGACCGTCACCGCGAACCGGTCCAGGCCGATCACGGCGAGGACGGGATCCATCAGCACGCGGAACGACGACGACACCAGCGCGGTCGGGATCCCCGCGCCAGCCAGCGTGTCCAGCAGCGCGATGGAACCCGGCATCGGGACGATCCGGTCGGGCTCACCAAGCAGCTCGGCGGTCCGCTCGATCAGGAAGCGGGCGGCCGCGTGCGGGTCGGCGTCGGGCACTCCGAGCATCGACAGCATCAGCGGCAGGGCGGTGTCGACGCCGTGCCCGATCATCGCGGCCTTGATCTCGGGGGTGAACCGGGCGCCGAGGCGTTCCGCCAGCTCGTGCTCGGCCACCGTCCACAGCGGCTCGGTGTCGACCAGCAGGCCGTCCATGTCGAACAGGACGGCCGCAACACCATCGTCAACGTTCATCTGACCTGAATATCAGGTCGTGTCAGGCCGTGTCAGGCCGCGAAGTACTTTGCCTCGGGATGGTGCGCGATGATCGCGGAGGTGGACTGTTCCGGCACGAGCTGGAACTCCTCGGACAGCGCCACGCCGACCCGTCCCGGCCGCAGCAGCTCGAACACCCCGGCCTGCTGCTCCAGGTCGGGGCAGGCCGGGTAGCCGAAGGAGTAGCGGGACCCGCGGTAGCCCTGCCGGAAGACGGCGGCCAGCTCGCCCGCGTCGGCGGCACCGGTGGGTGTGCCATCCGGCAGCAGCAGCTCGGCCCGGACCCGCTTGTGCCAGTACTCGGTCAGCGCCTCGGTGAGCTGGACCGAGAGCCCGTGCAGCTCCAGGTACTCGCGGTAGGAGTTGGCGGCGAACAGCTCGGCCGCGACCTCACTGATCCGTCTCCCCATCGTCACAATCATGAACGGGACGACGTCCACCTCGCCGGACTCCTCCGGCCGGTAGAAGTCAGCCAGGCACAACCGGCGGTCCCGACGCTGGCGAGGGAAGGCGAAACGGGCCCGCTCCGTACCGTCGCCGGACAGGACGATCAGGTCCTCACCCTTGCTGACGCACGGGAAATAGCCGTACACGACGGCGGCCTCCAGCATCCGCTCGGAGGCGATGCGGTCCAGCCACATCCGCAGCCGAGGACGTCCCTCGGTCTCCACCAGCTCCTCGTAGGACGCTCCTTCGCCGCCACGGGTGCCGCGCAGCCCCCACTGGCCGAGGAAGGTCGCCCGCTCGTCCAGGAAGGAGGCGTAGTCGGCCAGCGGGATGCCCCTGACGATCCGGTCCCCCCAGAACGGCGGCACCGGTATGGGGTTGTCGGTGGCCACGTCCGAGCGGGGCGGCAGCTCGGCCACGGGCTCTCCCCCGCGGGCCGCGGCCCGCGTGGCCTTGATCCGTTCGGTGCGCTCCCGGCGGGCGCGGCGGTGCGCCAGGTGCGGGTCGTCCGCGAGTGGCGGCGCCTCGCCCCGTTTGGCCGCCATGATCGTGTCCATGAGGGCCAGTCCCTCGAAGGCGTCCCGGGCGTAACGGACGTCGCCCTCGTACAGCTGGGCCAGGTCCGCCTCGACGTAGGCACGGGTGAGCGCGGCACCACCGAGCAGCACCGGCCAGGTGGCCGCCACCCCGCGGGCGTTCATCTCCGCGAGGTTCTCCTTCATGACCACGGTTGACTTCACCAACAGCCCGGACATGCCGATGGCGTCGGCGGCGTGCTCCGCCGCCGCGTCCAGGATCGCGCTGATCGGCTGTTTGATCCCAAGATTGATCACGGTGTAACCGTTGTTCGACAGGATGATGTCCACCAGGTTCTTGCCGATGTCGTGGACGTCGCCCTTGACCGTGGCCAGTACCAGCGTGCCCTTGCCGCGGCTGTCGGTCTTCTCCATGTGCGGCTCGAGGTGGGCGACCGCGGCCTTCATGACCTCCGCGGACTGCAGGACGAACGGCAGCTGCATCTGGCCGGAGCCGAACAGGTCGCCGACGACCTTCATGCCGTCGAGCAGGGTGTCATTGATGATCGCCAATGGGTCGCGCGACCGCATCGCCTCGTCGAGATCGGCTTCCAGGCCGGTCCGCTCACCATCGATGATCCGCTGCTTGAGCCGCTCGTCCAGCGGCAGGGCGGCCAGTTCCTCGGCCCGGCTCGGCCCGTCTCCGCCGCTGTCGACACCGGCGAACAGGTCCAGAAAGCTGGTCAGCGGGTTGTAGCCGTCCCGACGCCGGTCGTAGACCAGATCGAGCGCGACCGCACGCTGCTCATCCGGGATGCGTGACATCGGCAGGATCTTTGAGGCGTGCACGATCGCCGCGTCCAGCCCGGCGTCGACGCACTCGGCCAGGAACACCGAGTTGAGCACCACCCGGGCGGCCGGCTTCAGACCGAAGGAGATGTTGGACAGCCCGAGGATGGTTTGCACGTCGGGGTGGCGCCGTTTGATCTCGCGGATCGCGTCGATGGTGGCGACTCCGTCACCGCGTGACTCCTCCTGCCCAGTGCCGAGGGTGAAGGTCAACGCGTCGATGAGGATGTCGGACTCGCGCATCCCCCACTGCCCGGTCAGGTAGGTGATCAGACGTTCGGCCACCCGCACCTTCCACTCGACCGTGCGGGCCTGGCCCTCCTCGTCGATACACAGCGCCACAACGGCCGCGCCGTGTTCGCGAATGATCGGCATGACGGTGGCGATGCGGGACCCTGGCCCCGCGCCGTCCTCGAAGTTGACCGAGTTCACCACCGAGCGCCCGCCGAGGCATTCCAGCCCCGCCTCGATAACCGCGGGCTCGGTGGAGTCGAGCATCACCGGCAGTGTGGATGCGGTGGCGTAGCGGCCGGCGACCTCCCGCATGTCGATGCTGCCGTCCCTGCCGACGTAGTCGACACAGACGTCGATCATGTGTGCGCCCTCGCGGATGGCGGTGCGGGCGATCTCGATGATGTCGTCCCATCGGCCGTCGATCAACGCCTCGCGGAAGGCCCTGGAACCGTTGGTGTTGGTGCGTTCGCCCACCATCAGCACCGAGGTGTCCTGGCGCAGCGGCACAGCCTGGTACAGCGATGCCGCGGCGGCTTCAGGGGCTGGCCGCCGTGGGGCCACGCCCCGGCCGGAGAGCCGCTCGACGACCTGGCGCAGGTGTTCGGGCGTGGTCCCGCAGCAGCCGCCGACCAGCACGGCGCCGTAGTCACGGGTGAAGGTGTCCAGCGCGTCCGCGAGCTCGGCCGGGGTCAGCGGGTAGGTGGCGCCGTCGCGGCCGAGCACCGGCAGACCGGCGTTCGGCATGACCGAGAGCCCGGCCCGGGCGTGCTGGGCCAGGTGACGCAGGTGTTCGCTCATCTCGGCCGGCCCGGTCGCGCAGTTCAGACCGATCAGGTCGATGCCGAGCGGCTCAAGCGCCGTGAGCGCGGCGGCGATCTCTGAACCGAGCAGCATCGTCCCGGTCAGTTCCACGGTGACCTGCGCGATGAGGGCGACCTGCCGGCCGGCGGCGGCCATCGCGCGGCGCGCCCCGATGATCGCCGCTTTTGCCTGCAGGAGGTCCTGCGCGGTCTCCACCAGGACGGCGTCGACGCCCCCCGCGAGTAACCCGGCGACCTGCCGCTGATAGGCGTCCCGCAGCGGTGGGAACGTGATGTGTCCCAGCGTGGGCAGCTTCGTCCCAGGGCCCACCGAGCCGAGGACGAACCGGGGATGGCCGGCCGTGCTCCAGAAGTCGGCGGCTTCACGGGCGATCCGGGCGCCGGTCTCGGCCAGTTCCCCGATACGGTCAGCGATGCCGTACTCTCCGAGATTGGCGAGGTTAGCTCCGAACGTGTTCGTCTCGACTGCGTCACACCCGACAGCGAAGTAGGCGTCGTGTACTGCCCGCACCACATCTGGACGGGTCACGTTCAGAATCTCGTTACAGCCCTCGTGGTTCTCGAAATCGTCGAGGCTGAGATCAGCGGCCTGCAGCATCGTTCCCATGGCGCCGTCAGCTACCAGCACACGCTCAGCCAAGGCGGACAGCAGGTCTTCTCGCACCAGGAAAGCGTACCGGTAGTGCCCGTGCCGATCGCGCTGGTGACTCATGGCCATCATCGGGTTTGTCCGGATTACCAGCCATGTGGCCGGCGCGGTCGCGGCCTGTCGCCCGGCGGGGCGAGGCGGGCCGGGCCGGGCAGCGGGTATTGCTGGGACAGCGGGTCGCAAGGAACCACCGGCACGTACCAACGTAGGACGTACCGTTGCACTGTCACGGGGGCAGTGGGCCGCCGCGGGGCGGCAGGAGGTGGCAGGTGATCGAGTTCTCCGGTGTCGGGCAGCTAAGGTCGCCGATCGTAGTGGCTGCCTTCGAGGGGTGGAACGATGCCGCGGACGCGTCGTCCGCGGCTGTCGAACATCTGGAATCGGCATTCGACGCGACGGTGATCGGTGCCATTGATCCGGATGACTACTATGACTTCCAGGTCAACCGTCCCACGGTGAGTGGGATCGACGGCGCGTCGCGCAAGATCTCCTGGCCGACGACACGCCTGTCGGTCGCCCGTCTCGACCGTGGTGACAACGATCTGGTCCTGATCCGTGGTCTCGAGCCGAACATGCGCTGGCGGGGTTTCACCGAGGAGCTGATCGAGGCGGTCCACGCGCTCGGCAGCGAGATGGTGATCAGCCTCGGCGCGTTGCTCGCGGATTCTCCGCACACCCGCCCGGTGCCGATCAGCGGCACCGCCGGGGACCCGGCCACCGCTGCCCGTCTCCGGCTGGAGCCGTCGAAGTACGAAGGCGCCACGGGCATCGTCGGGGTGTTCGCGGAGGCATGTGCCCGCGCCGAGCTCGCGTCGGTGTCCTTCTGGGCCGCTGTCCCCCATTACGTGGCGAACCCGCCGTGCCCGAAGGCGACGCTGGCCCTGCTACGGCGGGTCGAGGACCTGCTGGACATGGAGATCCCTCTGGGTGACCTGGCCGAGCGGGCCCGGGCGTGGGAACGCCAGGTGGATGAGCTCGCCGCGGGCGACAGCGAGGTTGCCGAATACGTCCGCGCGCTGGAGTCGAGGGAGCCCGAGACCGAGCTGCCGGAAGCCAGCGGGGACGCGATCGCCCGTGAGTTCGAACGGTACCTGCGGCGGCGGGGCCAGTGACTACTCCTCGACGATCTCAGCATCGATGATGTCGTCTTCGCCGCGGTACGCCGGCCGGGTGCTACTCGCTGTAGTCGATGCCCGGATGAAGAAGCTGGCTCCGGCACCGCCCCCGGCCGCCTCCGGTGCCGAGCCGCCGGCCGGATGCTTATGCGCCACGGGTTCATGGGCGCTATGACTGTACGTCACGCCTTGGTCCGCGCTGTGCACCTCCGTCGGCATATATGCTCCGGGTTGCTCGGACGGCTGCGCGGGCCCGGTAGCGGCCGTCGTCCCGGCGCGAGCCAGGTCCATGACCGCACGGTCGATCTCACCGGAGCCCATCAGGCTCCGCACGCGCAGCAGCGCGCCGAGCACCTCGCCCTGCTGGTGCCGTAGCCCCTCGAGGATTCCCGACACCCGCTCGATCTGCGTCTCGATCTCCTCGCAGCGTTGCCGGGCACGCTGGCGTGACTCCTCGACCGCGTCGAGGAGCAGTTTGTCCGCTTGCTCACGAGCCTTGCGTACGATCGGGTGGTTGGCGGCGGCGTCCTCGACCGCCTCCTCCAGCGCCTGCTCCGCGATGCTGCGGGCGCCTGTGACGATCTCGTCTGCTTCCTGCTGGGCGATGGTCAGCATGAGACCGATCCGCCCGCCTGCCTGCGCGGCGAAGCGGTCAGGCAGGCGCGTCTCGTCCTCGCGGCGGCGGCGGTCAGCCTGCAGCGCCGCCTCGGCCGCAGCCGCCCGCCGCGTCACCTGGCTGGCATACCGCCACAGCGTGGCCAGGTACTCCTCAACCTGACGTGGATCATAACCCCGCGCCACCTCATCGAACCTCGGCCGTTCGGCGTCGGTGCCGGTGTCGGCCCGGCGGTAGTCGGCACCCATCAAACTGAACTTCCTCCAGCCATGATCGGCTCAACGTCCACCCCGAGTAACGAGTCGATGATTGCATGCGCCAGAGCGGGGGCCTGCGGGTCATCGCCTCCCGTGCTGAGCGCGGCGCCCGCCCAGCGGTCGACAGCGGCGACGGCGGACGGCGCGTCGAGGTCATCGGCCAGGTGCCGGCGCACGTCGTCGAGCAGCGGCCGGGTATCCGGGCCACGCTCGTGACCGATCGCGGCTTGCCAGCGAACCAGCCGCTCGCGGGCGAGGCCCAGGAGCGAGGGAGCCCACTCCCACTCGGCCGTGTGCCGGTGGCCGAGGAGCGCGATCCGGATCACCGCCGGTGGCACGCCACGGACCAGCAGCCGGGACACGAACTCCAGGTTCCCTCTCGACTTCGACATCTTGTGACCGTCAAGGTGGACCATGGCGGTGTGCACATGGGTACGCGCGAACGGCCGGACACCGCTGGCCACCTCCGCGTGGGCAACGCCGCATTCGTGGTGCGGAAACATCAGGTCCGTACCACCGCCCTGGATGTCGATCCGCTCCCCCAGATGGGCCAGGGCGATCGCGGCGCACTCGATGTGCCAGCCCGGCCTGCCCGGCCCGAACGGCGACGGCCATGCCGGCTCACCAGGGCGCTCCGCCCGCCACAGCAGGGGGTCGAGCGGATTCCGCTTGCCGGGGCGGCCGGGATCGCCACCATTGCCGGCCGCCCGGTCGACCATCATGTCGTGGCTCAGATGGGAGATCTCGCCGAAATGGGGAGCCGCCCCGATCGGGAAATAGATGTCCCGGTCCACCTCGTAGGTGGCGTCACGGCCGCGCAGTTTCTCGATGAGTTCGATGACCAGCGGAATCGACTCGACCGCTCCCACATATGCCGTTGGTGGCAGGATGCGCAGCGCGGCCATGTCCGTCCGGAACAGGTCGATCTGGCTTCGGGCGATCTCCCGCCAGTCCTGGTTGTCCCGCCTGGCGCGTTCGAACAGCGGGTCATCGACGTCGGTGACGTTCTGGACATAGCGAACGTCGTGGCCGGCGTCCAGGAGGACCCGCGCAAGGAGATCGTAGGTAAGGTAGGTGAACGCGTGCCCGAGATGCGTCGCGTCGTACGGGGTGATCCCACAGACGTACATACGGGCTGTCGGCCCGGCCGCGAGCGGGCGCACCGATCCGGTGGCCGTGTCGAAAACCCGGAGCGGGAATCCTCGGCCGGGAAGCCGAGAGCGTGCGGGGGCCGGCCAGGATTGCATGCGTGTCAGCGTAGCTGGGTCCGTGTCAGACGGGCCCAATTGCCATAAGAGCGACCGGCAAGAAGAACGTGGATCAAGAGCGGGGCTGGGGCGCGTGGATCGCGAGGCGCCGCCTGGACAGTCCTCTTGCCGGAGCCGCTCAGAACGGCGGCCAGGGGATAGGCGGCCAGTCGCCGGACGGGACCGGAAAGCGGCGTTCGGTCAGCAGCCGCTCGATCCGCGCGCGCAGGCTCTCGATCTCCGTTTGCGTGAGCAGGCCGACGAGCGCCGTCGCGAGCCGGCCAGGCGGCTCCGCTTCTGGGGCCTCCGGCGACGCGGGAGGATCATTATCGCGTCGCCTTTGGCCATATGGCTCTGTTTCTGGGGCCTCCGGCGACGCGGGAGGATCATTATCGCGTCGCCTTTGGCCATATGGCTCTGTTTCTGGGGCCTCCGGCGACGCGGGAAGATCATTATCGCGTCGCCTTTGGCCAGGCGGCTCCGCTCCCGAGGCACTGAGCGCCACTCGCAGGCGGGTCAGCAGTTCCAGCTCGTCGGCGCGCAGCCGCTGCCCCCGCCACGTCCACAACAGCGTGCGCAACTTGTTCTCGGCATGAAAGGTCACTCCGTGGTCGATGCCGTAGATCCGGCCGGACGGGCCAGGCAGCAGGTGACTGCCTTTGCGGTCGGCGTTGTTGACCACGGCGTCGAACAGCGCGATCGCCCGTAGCTGAGGATCATCAGAGCGGGTCAGCGCGACCAGGTCGACGGTCTCGTCAGTATCGATCCACAGCTGGACCATGCCCGCGCCGAAAGGGCCGTCCCGCAGCACCGTGGGTGGCACAATCCCCGCGCCGGTCGCCTCGGAGACCAGATAGGCGGCCTGCTCACGGCCGGCGAGCGTCCCGTCGGGAAAGTCCCACAACGCCCGCTCGCCACGGACCGGCTTGTAGACGCAGTGCCCGACGACACCATCGTGGCTGATCTCGCAGTACAGGGTCGCGTTACTGGCGTCGACCAAGCGGCCCGTGACGGTTATCGCGCCGGCACACAGGAGCGCGAGAGCGCCGGCCGCGTCGAGCCCCCCCGCGTCAGTCGGCTCGAGCGGCGGACGTTCATCGGGCGCAATGCCGGAAACAGACTCACTCACGTCTCTTAGTCTCGCCGCCCGCTCATGTCCCCCGCGGTCCGCGGCCCCGGCAAGAACTCATGAGGAGCCGTGATCGCGCGTTGAGACCGCCTGGCACCCTCGCGACGCACACGCCCCAACCCCGCTCGCTGCCCCCACGCTCCTGCCGCCGGGCGCTCTTGTTGATCATATTGATCATTCGGTCGTTCCGGCGCCGCCACCGACGATGGCGTCACCATCGGTCGCGCCATCGGCAGTGCGTGGAGCTGGCAGCAGGTCCGCGACCCCGTCACCTCGGTCGTTCACCCTTATCACGAACGGCCGGCGTTCGGTGTAACGGATGACCGTCAGCGAACAGGGATCCACCGAGATGCGCTGAAAAAGATCCAGGTGCATGCCCATGGCGTCCGCGACGATCGCCTTGATCACATCGCCGTGGGAGCACGCCAGCCAGACGGCGTCCGGCCCGAGTCTCGCGTTCCAGTCGCGGATCGCGGTGACCGCGCGATGCGCGGTATCACGCAGGGCCTCTCCCCCGGACCCGGGGAAAACCACCGCGCTCGGGTGCTCCTGGACGGTCCGCCACAGCGGATCAGCGGCCAGGGTCTTCATCTCCTGGCCCGTCCAGTCGCCGTAGCGGCACTCCCCCAGCCGGTCGTCGACCGTGATGCTACGTGCCTGGTCCGTACCGTCGGTGGGTTCGGGCCGCTGGGCTCCGATCGCCGCGGCGGTCTCCTGGCAGCGCTGCAGCGGGCTGGACACGATCGCGGCAAGCGGAACCGGCGCGAGGCGGCGCGCGAGCGCCCGTGCCTGTTCCCGGCCCCGGTCGTCAAGACCGACACCCGGGGTCCAGCCGAGCAGGACAGTGCCTGTCACGGCGGTAAGACCATGGCGGACGAGCAGGACGGTGGTCACCGGGCATCCACAGAGCAGATCATCATGGGATGGCCGCAACGGCTCCGGCGGCCGCCAAGAGCCGGACCCCGCTACCCAGCCCCACCCCGTAGGGGACAGACGCCAGCGTGCTGTGGTGGGCGAGGAATCTCAGCGGGCCGGCTATGGAGGCGTAGCCCCCGGCAGCGGCGAGGAGGGTGGCAAGGAGCGCCGGAGCCACGCCCAGGCCCAGGCCCAGGCACTCCGTCAGCCCCCGCGCAGTGCCCAGCGCAACGGCTTCCAGCATGTTCAACGGCAAGTCCCCTCCACAAGCGGCGTCGAACGGTGAACGGGAAGCCCAGGAGGTTGAGGGGTGTACGATCACGATCTTTTGATCGTCTGCTCAGCCGTCCCGGGAAGCATAGCCCCACGCATCGAAACGGATCGAACGGCGACTTCTGAAACACGCCGTAGGCTGCCGGCATGCAGGCCGAGACAGTGCCGACTGACCAGCCTTCCGGCGTGGCCCCGACCGAGGCGCCGCTGACCGATCCTGCCATCGTCTTCAGCGCATTCTGCGCGGCGGGGCTGTGGCCGGGGCTCGGCCGGACGACCGCCGCCCGGCTCGCCGATGCCGGGATCCGCGGCCCGGCGGACGTTGAGGCGACCCGGCTGGCAGCGGTCGAGGGTGTCACCCCGGCCCGGGCCCAGCGGCTGGTCGACTCCTTTGCCGCCGCTGAAGGCGCCTACCGCGCGGCCGAGCTGCTGATTGCGGCTGATCTGCCGGCACGCCTGGTGCGCGGGCTGACTGACGAGCTCGGCCCGGGGGTCGCGGACGCGTTACGCGCGGATCCCTGGGCGTTGCTTGCCGCGGGCGAGGCCGAACTCACCCAGGCGGACCGCCTTGCCCGCGTGGCGGGCGCGGGGCGCGACGACCCCCGGCGAGGCCCGGCCGTGATCGCCTATCTGCTCAGCCGGGCGGCCTTCCGCTTCGGCGACACCGCGGCACCGCTGGACACGCTCATGCGGGCCGCGGCCCGTGATGGTGTCGCGGATCCGGCCACGGCGCTGCGCGCCGCGGTTGAGGACGGCCACGTGGTCATAACCGGTGAGCTGGCCGCGCTCGAGCGGTTTGCCGTGGCCGAACAGACACTGGCCGAAGGCATCGCGCGGCTACTGGCCATCGCCGAGCCGCTGCGCCCGGGGAACACCCGGCCAGGGAGCGGCCGGCCGGCGCCGACGGCCCCCACGGGGCCGGATGCCCATCCGGACATGTTCGACAGTCTGGACGGCATCGACGGCATCGACGACGACGGGCCCGGGGAGCTCGACCCGGCCGAGATCCCCGCTGATGACCGCGCGCAGGACCCGGCCGGGGATGACCCCGAGGAAGATCTTGCCGCGGTCCTGGCGAGCCTTGACCAGAGCCAGCTGTACGCGGCCCGCACCGCTCTCGACATCGGCGTGAGCATGCTCACCGGCGGACCGGGGACGGGCAAGAGCCGAACCGTGGCCGCGGTTGTACGCCTCGCGCAGGCAGCCGGCGCGCGGATCGCCCTGGCCGCGCCGACCGGCCGGGCGGCCAAGCGGTTGGAGGAGCTGTGCGACTGGCCCGCGAGCACGTTGCACCGCCTGTTGCAGGCGCAGGGAACCTCCGGGGCCTTCGCGCGTGACGGGGACAATCCCATCGAGGCCGACCTCGTCGTCGTCGACGAGGCGTCCATGCTCGACGCCGAGCTCGCCGCCGCGTTGGTGGATGCCTGCGCCGACGGTACCCATCTGCTGTTCGTCGGAGACCCGGCCCAGCTACCGAGCATCGGCCCGGGCCGGGTGCTCGCTGACCTGCTCGACGCCGGGGTGGCGCCCGTCACCGAACTGCGGCGGCTCTACCGCCAGGCCGACGGTGGTGGGATCGCGACACTCGCCATGGCGGTCCGCGCGGGTGAGCTCCCGCCACCACCGCGCGGACCGGACCGCGAGGTGGTGGCGGTTCCCGCCCGCAGCGCGGGAGAGGCAGCCCACCGGGTCGTCCAGCTCGTGACCGACTCCATCCCGCGGGCGCTGGGGATCCCGGTGACCGACGTTCAGGTCGTGACTCCGGTCCACGGGGGCCCAGCCGGGACAGCCGCGCTGAACAAGGCGCTCAAGCAGGTGCTCAACCCCGGTGCGGGGGCAGCGGGCGGATTCGATGTGGGTGATCGGGTGGTTGCCACCGCGAACCATCTGGACGACGGGTTCGCCAACGGGGAGATCGGGATGGTACGCGGCGTAGGTGACCGGGGCGTGCTCACGGTCGCCTTTCCCGGTGGCGATGTCGATGTCCCCAGCGGGGCTGTCGGGGATCTGCGGCACGGCTGGGCGGTCACGGTCCACCGGGCGCAGGGCAGCGAGTGGCCGGCCGTGGTGGCGGTGTTCCCGCCAGAAGCGGGACGGATGCTGACCCGTCCGCTGATCTACACCGCGCTGACCCGGGCCCAGCGCCATCTGTCGGTGGTGTCGGTGAGCGGCCCGGCGCTGCGGGGCGCGGTGCGCCAGGCCGGCGGCCGGCGCCGTAACACACTTCTTCCCGCCCTGCTCGCGCAGGAGATCGAGGCGGCGGTCGAGCCGGATGACTCCGCTGGTCAGGGCCGGTGAGCCGCGGCGCCGTGCCCGCGGTTCGCCGGCCGGCCACGGCGCGGCGCGTCGAGCGGCTGACATGGACGATCGGGCTGGTGACACTGTGGGTACCGTCTCGTTGGTGAGCACCGACCTTTCTGGGAGCCCGGTGGCGGACCTGCCCGCATCCGCGGCTGTGTCCGTCATGCCGGCCGCGGCGGCATCGACGGCGGCCGTCCCGTCCGCGGCACCGATCATCGACGCCGCGCGGTCACGCACCAGCGTCCCGAAACCGCGGGCGGAGGTTCACCGCGGGCATGACCTCGCGCGGCCGGGTAGCCAGCCGGCACAGCCGGCGCAGGTGGCGCAGGTGGCGAAGCCGGTCAGTGCCAGCGGGCGGTCAGCGCCAGCCGGCTGGGCACCGCTGTGGGACCGGTGGATCCGCAGGCTGCTGATAGCCGTCCTGCTGGGTGCGATCGGGGCTGGCGCGTCCCTGCGGTTCGTGACGCCGAGCCACCTCTGGCTGGACGAGTCACTCACCGTCGAGATCTCTCGCAGACCGGTCGGTGGGCTGCTCGACGCGCTGCGCCACGACGGTTCGCCGCCCCTGTACTACCTGCTCCTGCATATGTGGATCAGGCTGTTCGGAACGGGGGATGTCGCTGTCCGGGCGCTGTCGGGCCTCCTGTCGCTGGGCACGCTGCCGGTTGCCTGGATTGCCGGCCGCCGGGTCGGCCGGGTGGCGGCGATGTTCGGCAGCGGTGACGCGGCCACGCCCGGCCGGGTGGGGATGGCGGCCCTGCTGCTGTTCGCGTGTTCTCCGTACGCGATCCGGTACGGAAGCGAGACCCGGATGTACTCGCTGGTGGTGCTGCTGGTGCTGCTGTTCGGGCTGGCGTTGGTGCGGGCGCTGGAACAGCCGTCCCGCCGCCGCCTGGTGCTGCTGACCGTGTCCACCGCCGCGCTGGTCTATACGCATTACTGGACGTTTCTGCTGGTCACCACGGTTGCGGTGTTCCTGGCGGTGCAGGCCCGGCGGCGGCCTTCCTATCGCCGCTCCGCGCTGTCCGCGCTGCTGGCGATGGTTGCCTCGGCTGTGCTGTTCGCGCCCTGGATGCCGTCGTTCCTGTTTCAGATGCTGCACACGGGCACCCCGTGGGCGGCGCGGGTGCAGGCCCAGGTGCTGCTGGACACGGTGTTCGACTGGGCCGGGCCGACGTCGACGGGTGCGCTGCTCGGAGTCGTTCTGCTCGGAGCCGCGCTGCTCGGCCTGACCGGCCGGCCGCAGGACGACGGGCTGCACATCGTCCCGACCGGGCGGCTGCCAGGACGCTACCTGGTCGCGTTGTGGCTGGTTCCGCTCGCCCTCGCCTACCTGGTCAACACCATGGGTGGCAGTGCCTACACGGAACGCTATACGGGGATATCGCTGCCGGCCTTTCTGCTGCTCGCCTCGCTGGGCATCGGCCTGCTGCCCGGACGGGTGCGGACGGCAATCATCATGATTGTCTGCGTGACAGGCCTGTCCGGCGGCTGGAACATGGCACGGCAGGAACGCACGCAGGCCGGGGAGATCGCGAATCGGATCTCAGCGCTGGCCCGGCCGGGGGACGTGGTCGCCTACTGTCCCGACCAGCTGGGCCCGGCGGTGTTCCGGGCTATCGAACGCCATGGCGATCTTGACCTCAGGCAGATCGTCTACGCGGACGCGAGCGGGCCGGCGCTGGTTGACTGGGTCGACTACGCGGCCCGGATGAGACGGGCCAGCGGTGCGGACTTCGCGGCCCGCGTGAACACCTTGGCCGGCCCCAGCCACGCTGTGTTCCTTGTGCGCGCGGACGGTTACAAGACCCTGGAAGGTGCCTGCGCGGTCGTTTCGGACCAACTTGCCGCTTTGCGTGACCGCACTCTCCAGGTCGACCGGCGCATGGTCTACGAGGGCGCCGCGCTGGAGCGTTTCTCCACGTTGCGCTGAACAGGCGCGGCCGGCGCTGTTGGGCCGCGCTCGCCCTGGGCGGCGAGCGCGGTCACCAACAGCGCCATCGGCAACGTGTAGTGGTTGAAATAGGACTGTTTGTTCATGACGTCCAACGTGAGCAGCACCACGCCCGCGCCCGCGCAGAACCCGGCGGCGTCGGCCCGCACCCGCCAGGCGAGCCAGTAGGCAAGTACCAGCGCGGCCGCCACCGGCCCGAAACCGGTTGTGACCCCCACGTGGGAGAGCACGCCGGGCACGGACAGCGCATCGCCGCGCACCGGATAGCGAAGATTGGTCATCACCGCGTCCCGCCAGAAGTCCGCCGGGCCGACGGCCACCCAGGGCAGGACGGCAGCCGCGGCGACGGCGACCGAGGCGAGTGTGCGCCTGGGCCCGAACGCCGGCCAGAACGCCGCGACCGGGATCAGCAGCGCCAGGTGCTGCTTGCTGGCGAGAGCCACGGCGAACGCGACGACCGCCCAGCGGGCCCGGCCCGCGGCCACCGCCCACACCATCACGCTGACGCATGCCGTGAGCAGCGGCTCTGTCCAGGACTGCTGAAGCGCGTACATGGATCCGGGAAAGGCCAGCACGAGCAGCGGCAGCGCGGGCGGGAGCCCGGTATCCCCCAGCGCGCCGTTGCGAGCCATGATCCGGCGGATGGCGACAGCTGTGATCACTGAGGCGAGCAGCAGACCATAGCGGACGTCGGTGAGCAGCAGGCGGAAGGGCGCGAGGACGAGCGTTGTCCCCGGCAGATACGGGTAGACATCGAACAGCTGGTTCACCGGATACCCGGTGTGGCTGGGGGCCCACTGCTGACGGTACATGTCCGCGCCCGCGAACAGGCCGTCGGCGGACACCTGGAGGAGGTAGAAGACATCGATACGCGGCCGCGGCGCCGCAATGATCATTGCGATCCCGGCGCCTGTCATGAGACCGACAACCGACCAGAAGCAGGATGGCGACACGAGCCACCGTGCTCCGGCGCGGTCACCTGGCACCCGGCGTAGCCACCACAGGATCGACCCCGCGGTGAGCAGCCCGCCGGCCACGCCGAGCGCGTCGGAGACGTCCGCCCACCCGCCGGCGGCGTAGTAGCGAGGCCGCATCGTCACACCGGCCGCGAGGACCACAGCCAGCGTCACCCAGACCGCTCCGCGGCCAGCGCGGGCATCCTTGCCGACCATGTTGCCGACGACCACGTTGCCGACACTGACGAGCACCGCGCCCCACCCGGCCAGCACCAATGCCAACGGCCAGGGGCCGCGCCCGTCGCCCGCGGCGATGCCCGCCGCGACGGCACACCAGCCGAGCAGCAGCGGACCCACGTTCCCGCTGGCCGGGAGATCGTGTCGAAACCACCCGGATGCGGTGGTCGGATTGTTCGCCCGGCCGGGTAGGAACGCAGTCATGACCCGCACCATGCCAGAAGCCTTACCCAGCCACCGGGCTGACGCGGAGCGGGTTCGGCCGGGAGATCGTGCCGGGCAATCGCGAGGGGGCGCGGGCAGGTGCCCGCCTGGCTCATGCCAGACTGAGAAGCCGAGCCGGACTATTGTCCACCGGCTTCTTGGTGTGTCGCGCGGATGACCATCGCGTGCGAAGTTGAGGAGAGGTCAGGCACAGTGGCCGAAAAGCCCGAGGTCATCGTTATCGGAGCCGGACCGGCAGGTCTAACAGCTGGCTGGGAGCTGGTGAAGCGGGACGTACCCGTGACGGTCCTCGAAGGCGACTCGACGGTGGGGGGCATCAGTCGCACCGCGGAGCGTGAAGGCTGGCGATTCGACATCGGCGGGCACCGCTTCTTCACCAAGGTGCCCGAGGTCGAGGCCCTCTGGCACGAGATTTTGCCTGATGAGGACTTTCTGATGCGCCCGCGGTCGAGCCGCATCATGTACAACGGGAAACTCTTCGATTACCCGCTGCGTGCCGGTAATGCCCTGCGCGGCCTTGGTGTGCTCGAGGCGGTGCGCTGCATCCTCTCCTACGCCTGGGCGCGGGTCCGGCCGCCCCAGGATCAGACGAAATTCGAAGGCTGGGTCGCGGCCCGTTTCGGCTGGCGCCTGTACGGGATCTTCTTCAAGACCTACACCGAGAAGGTGTGGGGGGTGCCGGCCAACACGATCGAGGCGGACTGGGCGGCGCAGCGTATCAAGAACCTCTCGCTGCTCAATGCCATCATGAACGCGGTCATGCCGAAACGGAACCAAAAGGACATCGCCTCTCTCATCGAGGAGTTCCAGTACCCGAAACACGGGCCCGGAATGATGTGGGAGGCCGCGGCGGACAAAATTTCCAAGCGCGGCGGGAAGATCGTTTTTGAGGAGAAGGTCCGCAGGATTCACCACGCGGATGGCCGGGCCACCGGCGTGACCACCGTGGTCACCGGTGGGTACGGTCCCGGAGCGGGCGCACCGGAGGCCTCCCGGACCGACATCGGGTCCGAGCACCGCTACAGCGGAGACGAGATCATATCGTCGATGTCGTTCTCCTCGCTGATCCGGGTCATGGACCCGCCCGCCCCCGACCATGTGCTGGCCGCGGCAAACGCGCTGCGCTACCGTGACTTCCTCACCGTCGCGCTCGTGGTGCCCGAGTCCGCTGGTTTCCCGGACAACTGGATTTACGTGCACTCACCCGAGCTGCTGGTCGGGCGCATCCAGAATTTCGCCTCGTGGTCGCCGTTCCTGGTGAAGGAGGGGCGCACCTGCCTGGGTATGGAGTACTTCGTGTTCGAGGGTGACGAGACCTGGTCGATGCCCGATGAAGACCTGATCGCACTCGCCTCCAAGGAACTCGCGCAGCTGGGTCTTGTCCCGGCGGACCAGGTGGAACGCGGTTTCGTGGTCCGTATGCCCAAGGCCTACCCGTTCTATGACGCGGACTACAAGAAGAATGTGGAAATCATGCGTGGCTGGTTGGCTGAGGCCGCGCCAAACGTCCACCCGGTAGGCCGCAACGGTATGCATCGGTACAACAATCAGGATCACTCGATGTACACCGCGCTGCTTACCGTCCAGAACCTTGTTGACGGAGCCGAGCACGACGTGTGGGGCGTCAACGTGGAGGAGGACTACCACGAGGAGGTCTCCCCCGGTTACGCGAAGGCACCGCGTTAGCGCAGTCGCGGGACCAGAAGGGGGGACTTGACCGTGACTGACGTGGCGGTGCGGCCGCTGGAGAACATCCCGGGGCCGGCTGCGGAGAGCCAGCCCCGCGCGAAACGGGCTGGCCTTGCTTTCAAGGCGGCACTTTTCGTTTTCATTGCGGTAGCGGTGGTGGTGCGTTTTTCCGCCCGCCAGGCGTTGTGGCTGGACGAGGCGCAGAGTGTCGCCATTGCGCGGCTTCCGTTGACCGGGCCCGGCACGACGCTGTTCGACGGGCTTCGCCAGGATGGCTCGCCACCGCTGTACTACCTGTTGTTGCATGGCTGGATCGAGCTGTTCGGCGTCGGCACGTTCGCGGTGCGGGCGCTGTCGGCCCTGATGAACCTGGCCGCTGTCGGGCCGCTGTTCCTGCTGGCTCGGCGGGTCGTGGGCGTCCGGGCCGCACGGGTCACGGCAGTGCTCTACCTCACCTCACCGTTCGCGTTGTACTTCGCCACCGAGACGCGGATGTACAGCCTGGTGGTGCTGCTGACCGCGGCTGGCGGACTGGCGCTGGAAGCCACGCTGCGGCGGCGCTCACCAGGCTCGGTCGCCGCGTTGGCGCTGTGTGCGGGCATGCTGGCGCTCACCCACTACTGGTGCTTCTACCTGCTGTTCACCGTGGCTGGCTGGCTTCTGCTGGTCCTGGCGAGGCCGCGGCCGGCATGGGGTGTCCAGGCGCCGCTGGTGGCGCTCGGTGGTATCGCCGCCGGGGGCCTTGTGTTCGCCCCCTGGCTGGGAGGTTTCTCCTACCAGATGGCGCACACCGGAACACCGTGGGGAGAACCAGCGACGTTCGCGGCGATCGCGCACGCCTACGGGCAGTGGGCAGGTGGTCCCACCACCCAGGGGCGGACACTGCTGTTCCTCATCACGGGGCTTGCCGCCGCGGGTGTCGCGGGCCGAGCGGTCGACGGCCGGTACGTGCTGCTCGACCTGAAGGGCATGGAGCCCGGCCGGACGCTGTTCCTCCTGGCCACCATGACGCTGTTCGTCGCCGTGGCCGCGGGGAAGGTGGTGGGCAACGCCTGGGCGGATCGTTACACCGCCACCGCGTTCGTTCCGTTCCTGCTGGTCATCGGGCTTGGCGCGACTGTCGCCGTGGACAGTCGGCTGTTCCGCGGGATCATCGTCGTGTGCGCGCTGCTCGGGCTCGTCGGTGGTTACGGCGACCTGTCCCGGACCCGCACCCAGGCGGGCGAGGCCGCGTCGGCGCTGGCACGTCTCGGCCGTCCCGGTGATGTGCTGCTTGTCTGCCCGGACCAGCTCGGCCCGGGACTCGCCCGCACCGTCCCGGCCTGGATGCACGTACATGTCGTTCCGACCTACGCGCCGCCGGACCGGGTTGACTGGACGGACTACGAGGAGCGTAACGCGAAGGCGAACGGTGTGATCGTCGCGGACAGGGCGCTCGCCGAGGCCGGCCCCGCCAACACCGTGTTCCTCGCCGGCTCCGGTGCCTACCGGACGTACGAGACCCTGTGCACCCAGGTCCGTGGCCGTCTCCAGGACAGCCGCCCACGGGCTGACGAGGTCATGCGGCAGGGCACACCGGCCAGGGTGTGGGAGAACTTCACCCTCCTGCGCTTCCAGCCCTAGGGCGTGATGGTTGTTGGCGTCGCAGCCGCGGGCCGCGCTTCACGCGCAGCCACAGCCGCAGCCGCATCCCCGCCAGGGCACGCCGAGCAGGCGGGGATGGCGGACGCTGCCCCTGCGTGACATCGTCCTTGCCTGGTGTGCCACCCGGGTCGTCACTGGCGCGGCCTATGCCCTGGCCCGCTACATCGCCGGGCAAGGCGGCATCACCGGGCAGCTTGGCGCGGGGCAGCCAGCCACGGGCAGACCGTTCACGCTGACCGGGCTGCTTGGCTGGGATGCCGGCTGGTACGCGGGTATCGCCGAACACGGGTACGCCGGAGCCGGCGGGCAGGGGCTGCGTTTCTTCCCGTTACTGCCGCTGCTGGTCCGTGGGGTCACCCTGCTTCCCGGGCTGGGCGGTCACACCGGCATCACGCTGCTGCTCCTCGTGAACGTGATCGCCCTTGTCTTTGTGGCAGCCCTCGCCTGGCTGGCCAGGTACGAGGGCTTCGACGCGGCGGCAACGTCTCGCCTGGTGTGGCTGGCCTCGTTGGCGCCGCCCGCATTTGTGCTGGTCATGGGCTATACCGAGGCATTGTGGGGGCTGCTGGCCGTTGGCGTGTTCGCGGGCCTGCGCACCCGGCGGTGGGAGCTTGCCACCGCCTGCGGCCTGCTGGCGGGGCTGTGTCGTCCCGTTGGCATCCTGTTGGTCCTACCGGCGGCTGTCGAGACCGTTCGCGGGCTCGGGACAGCCGCTGTCGCGGAGCGGCTGCGGCGGGCGGCGGCGGCTGTCGCGCCCGCGGCCGGGTGCGCGCTGTTCGGGCTGTGGTCGTGGATCGCCTATGCGGACGCACTGCTGCCGCTGCGGGTGCAACGGCAGCAGTCGTTGCATGGCAGCTCGTCGAATCCCGCCGCTGTGCTGTGGACGGCGGCCCGGGGAATCACCCATGGCGAAGTGGGCACCGGCCTGCACGTTCCATGGCTGGCGCTGTTCGCGCTGCTGCTCGTCATGATGGCGCGGACGCTACCGGCCTCGTACACGCTGTGGGCCGCCATCACGATGGCCGCCGTACTCACTGGTAGTAATCTTGATTCGAGTGAACGGTATGCGTACGGAACCTTCCCGTTCCTGTTTGTCGCGGCCGCTCTTACCCGGCGTGATGATGTCGTACGTCTCGTCCTGACGGTGAGTGCCGCGATGATGCTGGTGTATGCCACGCTTGCGTTCCTTGGTCTTTACGTGCCGTGACAGGCAGGGTGAACCCGAGGGTTCGTCGCTCTCACCGCCCACCGTGTCGTTACGGTGGCGCCATGGACGTGGAGTATCAACGTTTGTACCTACCGCCCGGAACGGATCGACTTCAGGCGCTGGCGGTACTCACCCTGCATGCCGAGTTCGGTGACTGGGAGCTGGAGCGGCTCCGCCTGCTGCCAGACGGTTCCCGGCGGGTGGTTCTGCGCCGCCCGCGGTGCCGGAGCGGGCTCCCCGGCTATCTGCCGACCTGAGAGCGCCCGGCAATAGGGGACGCGGCGTCGCGGGGCTGGGGCACGCACCTCGCTGTGTTGTCGTCGGTCGACGCCCACCACCTCCGGTGGCTCCCTCCGCCGCCTCGCGATCCATCCGCCCCGGCGCCGCTGCCTGATCGAACGCCCGATCTCACACACGCTCTCACTGTGACTGACCATTACTGTCGGGGTGACGTATCTGGGATGCGGGCTGCCCAGTCCCGCGGAGGCTGTCACGGGCCGCGGTCAGCTCCGCCCGTACCGCGCGCAGCTCGGCGGCGAGTTCGTCGGCCTGCCGTTCCGCGCGCTCGGCGCGGGCCCGGGCGTCCGCCCTGGCCTCGACGAGCACCCCCTGGCGTTCGTCCGCCACCCGTTGTGCGTTGTCCAGCCGCCTGTCGGCATCAGCGTGGATGCGGGTGATCGCGGCATCGGTGACCTCTTGCTGGCGAAGCAGATCAGCGCGCAACCGCTCGATTTCCGCCCGGGCCTCGGTCGCGGTCCGCTCGAAAGCCTCCGCCCGGGCCAGCGCGCCATCACGAGCCGCGGTGGCGGCGGCGAGGGTCTGGGCGGCTTCCTCCCGGGCCCGCGCAAGGGAGGCCGTGGCTTCGCCGCGTGCCGTCGCGACAGCGGCATCCGCGGCCTGACGAGCCTGGCTGATCTCCTCAGTCGCCTGGGTACAGGCCTGTTCGATCCGGGCGTCGGCCTCCCGCCGGGCTTGCTCAAGGGCGGCCGCGGCTTGGACGCGCACCGTGTCAAGGGCGGCCCGTGCCTCGTCGCGGGCCGCGGCACACGCGTCCCGTTCGGCCTCCAGAGCGGCCCGCCGCTCGTCGAGCTGGTCCACCGCGGCGACGGCCTCGGCCGCGACGGCCTCGGCCTCGATCCGCGCGGCCTGCGCCTCGCGGGCGACCTGTTCGGCCCGGACCGACCGGGCGACCGCTTCGGCGACCCGTTCGGCCGCTTCGGCCTCAACGGTCTCGACCCGTGCCTCCGTTGCCGCCATATCGCCGAGGGCCGCCATCTCCTGGACAAACCCGTCCAGCGCGCGGGTGAGCCCGGCGGCCAGCGCCGTGA
>NZ_CAKJTP010000012.1:0-46860 GCF_917627335.1 Protofrankia sp. CiT1
CCTCGGCGGCCACAACCTCGCCGTGTCGACCTGCTCCCGGCACCGCGCCACCGCCTGGTCGTTCATCAGCTACATGACGACCAACCGCGACATCCAGTCGGCCATGTTCCGCGACGGCGGCTACCCGGCCGCTCTGCTCGCCGTCTACAGCGACCACGAGGACGAGTTCGGCCGAGCGGTCGTCAGCAGCCTGAAGGGCGCCGGCACCCGTCCGATCAGCCCGTACTACGCTGCCGTGAGCGGAACCATCCAGGATGCCGTCCACAGCGTGCTGACCCACGAGCGCACCCCCGCCGAGGCCGTCGCCTTCCTCCAGCAGCAGCTGCCCGATGCCCTCCATGGCGGATAGCCGGTCGCGCCCCTGCTTGCGAATGATGGATGCCGCGGACGGCCGGGCCGGGTAACGGATTCGAGGCGTGCGGGAGTCAGCGGTCGGCCGGGAGGCCGAAGAGCTGGGTCCAGTAGACACCGTAGCTGCCGCCGCGGGCACAGCCGACCCCGATCTGGGTGAAGTCCCCGGTAAGGATGTTCTTCCGGTGTCCGGGGCTGTTCATCCAGCCGGCCATCACCTCGGCCGGGCCCGGCTGTCCCGCGGCGACGTTCTCACCCAGCATGCGGTAGCGATAGCCGGCCGCGGCGGCGCGGTCGGACATCGTCCGCCCGTCCAGGCTGACGTGGTCCATATAGCTGTTGGCCGCCATGTCCTCGCTGTGCCGCTGCGCGGCCAGGGCCAGGCGGGGCTCGGACGCCAGCGGTCCAGCGCCGGTCCTGGCGCGCTCGGCGTTCACCAGCACGACCACCTCCGCCAGCGGGCCGGCCAGCGGCGCGGTGTCGTCGTCCACCTGGACGCCGAAATCACGGACAAGCCCGGCAAGACCGTCGGAGTAGCCCTGGCCAAGCGCACGGATCTTCCAGGCGCCGCCACGCCGGTAGATCTCGGCGAGGAGAAACACGGTCTCAGCGCGTGGCCGGGGCGGTGTGAAGCGCACCAGCGTGGAGCCTTCACCACCGCGGATATCCAGCACCGGCACTGGCAGCTGCCCGAGCGACAGCGCGCTGTCGGCGGGGCTCACGACCACCACCACCCGGCTCGCCCCTGGCCGCAACCGGCCCGGATCGATGGTCACGCTGTCACCGTTCACCGTGGCGCCAGGCGCGGACGGCTGGTTATAGAAGACGAAGTCCTGATCCGCCGCGACCTTCCCGTCGTCACCGGTGATGAGAAGCGAGAGGTCGAAGGGGCCGGGCACACGGACCGACAGGACGCCACCGGGTAACGGCCGGTTGGCACCGGCAACCAGCTCGATCATGACAGCTCCCGAACACGTTGCCGGCCTGTGTTGTGTGCTGCCGGTAGGCGGCATCGCCACGGCGCGGATAGGCTAGGTCACGGAAAGGACGTAAAGTCACATTTTGGCCCCGCTACCAGATGTTATTGTGCCCGGCATGGCCGAGCCGGCGTCCCCCTCACTGGGATCTTCTTCCTCCTCCAATACTCCCACCGCGCTCGACGGGGCAACGTCACAAACCTCGCGCCCAGAGCCGCCACCCACTCCACCGATGCCGGTGGCCAGCACCTCGATCAAACGATCGATCAAGCTGTTCCAGGCCTGCCGCCGCGAGCAGGTCGATCCCGCGGGCTTCTACTCGCTGCTCGCCGCGGACTCGGTGCACCAGCTCAGCCAGTTCACCTCGCTGGCGGGGTCGGTCGTGCTGGACGTCGGCGGCGGCCCCGGCTATTTCCGTGCCGCGTTCGGACGAGCCGGCGCCCAGTACTTCTGGGTTGAACCGGATATCTCGGAGATGAGCGCGGGAGGGATCGTGGAACCGGGACGGGTGCTTGGCAGCGCCCTGGACATGCCGTTCGCCACCGCCTCGGTGGACATCTGCTATTCCTCAAACGTCCTTGAACACGTCCCCGACCCGTGGCGGATGTGTGCCGAAATGGTGCGGGTGACCCGCCCCGGCGGCGTGATCTTCCTGAGTTTCACCAACTGGCTGTCACCGTGGGGCGGCCACGAAACCTCACCATGGCATTATCTGGGCGGCCACCGGGCGGCGCTGCGATACGAGCGCCGCAGCGGTGTCGCGCCCAAGAACCTCTACGGCACCAGCCTGTTCCCGGTGTCGGTCGCCGACGCCCTGGCCTGGGCACGCGGCCGAACCGACATCCAGATCCTCGAGGCCATGCCGAGGTACCTGCCTACCTGGACAAAACCAGTCCTGCGGGTTCGGGGCCTGCGGGAGGTCGTCACCTGGAACCTCGCGATGGTCTTCCGCAAACGTTGACAAAACGCTGTCATCGCATGCATCCCGACATACGATCCGGCCGCGTCGACGACATTGTTCCCGACGGTGTCGTCGACGCGGCCATCGTCACCAGGATTATCGAAAGCTCGATCTCACACACGCTCTCAGACCAGCCGTAACTGGTGGCCCTGGTTCGCCCGTTGCGGGCGGGTACCCGCCCGGCCCGAACGGCGCTGGAGCAGTGGCTCACCAAGAACGTCCAGAAATGGTGACGGCCGTGTCTCGACGACCGCCCCACCCCGGCCGCGGCGAGCCGCCTGGGTGAGCACGAGCCGCCCCTTGGCCCGGGTCATGCCGACGAACAACAGCCGGCGCTCCTCGGCGTCCTCGCCGCCCTCTCCAGCGCTGGGACCCGCCGCGTTGACAGCTACTGGCGAGGAGGCACCCGCCCAGCTCAACGGCAACAAACCAGCCTCGCAGCCAATAATGATCACAAGGCCGAACTCCAGGCCCTTGGATGCGTGCAACGTCAGCAACGAGATCCGATCCGCACGCGGATCAAGAGTGTCGACCTCCGCGCCGAGCGCGATCTCGGACCGGAACCGCTCCAGATCATCCCCGCACTCGGTGGCGAGAGAGGTCAGGATGTCAAGCGCGTAGCGGATCTCGATCTCGCCAGGAACCGGCTGGCCGGAGGCTGGCAGGCCGGTGGTGACGGCCGGCGCGGGAGAAGCGTCGATCATCTCTTGTGCGGCGGCACGCAGCCTCGCGAGGACGGACCGCCGCTCCGCGGAGCCGCCCTCGCGCTCGTCGATGAGCTCCAGCAGACGCCCGACGCCCGCGGCGTCGGCAAACCGGTTGTGGGAGCGCCGCTGGAAGGGAAAACCGTGGCGGTCCAGCGCGTCCATCACCGGCCGGGCCTGGCGAGCCGTGCGGTAGAGCACCGCGATGTCGGCGAAGGAGAACCTGTCCTCGCCGGTCCCGTCCACACCGAGGTCGAGCGCGTGAAAGGAGGTGCCGCCCAGCGCCTGTTCGATGGTGCTCACGACGACCGCGGCCTCCTCGGCCTCGTTCGAGGCTCGATGCAACAGCGGCCGCGGGCTTTCTGGGTGGGTGCCGACCGCCGCGAGCGTCCGGCCGGGAACGAGCGTCGCCGGTTCGATCAGGCGGACGGCGGCATCCACGATGGCCGGCGTGGAACGGTAGTTACGGGTGAGCGAAACCATCTGGGCGTCGGGAAAGTCCTCTCGAAAACGCAGGAAGAATCCCACATCGGCGCCGCGGAAGGAGTAGATGGCCTGGTCCGGGTCGCCGATCGCGCACAGGTTCGCGGCAGGCCGGTCAACCGCCGCACCAGCTGGTCCCGTACCGGCGGAACGACCTGTCAGCATCGTCAGTAGCACGTACTGCAGCTCGTCGACATCCTGGTACTCGTCGACCCAGACATGCCGCCAGCGCGCCTGGTAGGAGGCGGCCAGGTCCGGCCGCGCCCGCATGGCGACCACCGGCAGCCCGACCAGGTCGTCGAGGTCCACCAGGCCACGCGCGCGCAGTGCCTCGTCGTACCGCCGGGCCGGGCCCGCCAGCTCATGGCCCGCCAGCGCATCGCCCGCCAGCGCATGGCCGCTCGGCGGAGCACCGAGCGCGCACGCCCGGCGGAACCCGGCCAGCTCGCGCCGGACCCGTTCCAGGCTGCGCACGCCCGTGACCGTCCCGGCCAGCGCCTCCCGCAGGATGTGGGTGCACGTCGCGTCGTCGGCGATACGGACGTCCGCGCCGAGGCCGAACAGCTCGTGGCAGTCCTGGACGATCCGCAGGCCCAGGCCGTGGAAGGTGGTGGCGAGGATGCGGGGCGCCGCCTCGCCGGCGAGCGCGTCGAGCCGCTCCCGCAGCTCGGTCGCGGCCCGCCGGGTGAAGGTCACCGCCAGGCACTGTTCGGCGGGCACGCCCTGCTCCCGGACCCGGTGCGCAATCGAGTGGACCAGGGTCCGGGTCTTGCCGGTGCCGGGTCCAGCAATGATCAATAATGGTCCCCGGATGACCGCGGCCGCCGCGCGTTGTTCGGCATCGAGACCGGCCAGGATCGACGATCCGGCCGGGCCGGCGCTCGCCCCCACGCCGGTCGGGGCGGGGGCCGCCGGAGCCGCGGCTGTGGCCGCGCTCGTGGCCGCGGTCTTGGGCACAGTCCTGCCCGCGGCCGGTAGGACCGACGGCGCCAGCGCGCTCCGCTTCGCACGCCGGGCGTTACCTCGCGCGCTACGGGTAGCGCCGGCCGGGCCACCGGCGTCCTTCGTCGCCTCCGGCCTGCCGCCCTCCGCGGTGGGTGTGCTGGGTGCAAGGTCGAACAGCGTGCCCGCGCGGGAGGCCAGTTCCTTCGGGTCGAACAGCCGGATGACCCCGTACTCGCCGTCATAGCCGGCGTCGCGGATCACCTCCTCCCGGCGCAGCCGCCGGATCGCCTCGACCAGCACGGACGAACCGACCTCGGCGATGGCGTCCAGCGGGACCTCACCAAGGATTGCCAGTTCCGGGCCGAGGCGGGCGGTAAGCGTGGTGACCTGCGCGGCTACCGCCTTGCTCTTCGGGCCGACCCCAAGGATCTCCCCGACGACCTCGGGCAACGCGACCAACGAGCGCACCTCTCCCGCGGTCGCCGGGCGCACCCCATCGCCGCGGTCGGCCAGCGCGTCCACGCGGTGCAGCACCCCGACGGTCAGTGGGCGCCCACACTGCGGGCAGCGGCCGTCGACCTCCCGGGTCTGGCTCGGTTCGAAACGCACTCCGCAGTTGCGGTGACCGTCAAGGTGGTACTTGCCCTCTTCCGGGAAGAACTCGATGGTGCCGGCGAACCCCTCCCCGCCACGCAGCGCCGCGCGGATCGCGAAGTAGTCGACATCGCAGGTGAACGCGGTCGCCTCCCGGCCGAGCATGGGCGGCGAGTGCGCGTCGGAATTGCTGACCAGCCGGAACCGGTCGAGCCCGGACACCCGCCAGAACATCGGCGGGTCCGCCGACAGGCCCGTCTCCAACGCGAAGATGTTGTCCGCGAGGTCGAGATAGCAGTCCTCGATCGCGTCGAAGCCGGATTTCGACCCGAGAACGGCGAACCAGGGGGTCCACACATGCGCCGGCACGAGGTAACAGCCCTCCCCCGCACCGAGCGTGATCTCCAGGAGGTCACGGGAGTCCAGCCCCAGGATGGGACGCCCGTCCGCGGCCAAATTGCCGATCTTCGCAAGACTCGCGGTGATCCGGCCAGCGGCGTCGGTGTCCGGGGCGTAGAGGAGATGGTGGACCTTGCGGGTCCGCTCCCCCCGCTTGTAGATCGTGGAGATTTCCGTGGACAGCATGAACCGGGTCACCTGCTGGCAGGACGCGGGCAGCGTCCGCAGGACATCCGCCTCGAGGTCCGGACGCAGCCGGAACAGACCGGGCTCGGCCGGCACGAGCTTGGTGGCGATCTCCTGCGACCATGCGGGATGGGTGAAATCGCCCGTACCGACCACAGCGATCCCCTTGCGTGCCGCCCACCAGGCCAGATGCTCCAGGTCGCAGTCCCGGCTGCATGCCCTGGAGTACTTGGAATGGATATGCAGATCTGCAAGAAACCGTGAGTTCACAGAAATGTATGTTGTCGCATCGCCGCACCCGCACAGGCGGCTACCCCGCTGCACCGGCGGCGGGGCACGGATGGGACACCACCCGTCCGGTAGCTCCGGGACCGCCGGGCCAGCCCCAGGTCGCGCAGATGGGCACTTTCATGATCCTACAATCAAAAAAACGGACCATGCGGCCCGAGCGCGGGAGCAGGCCAGCCACGAACCCCGCCGGCACGACACGGCGAGCCATCCAGCCGCACCCAACAGTGACCGACAGTAATCTTCATCAGGTGCCTCTGACTCGCGAACGCCTGCGCACGGCACCTTCCGTCCTGCTGCTCGTTTCCCTGGTGACGGGGCTGACAGCCATGCTCCCGACCGCGGCGGGAGCCACCGCGGGAGCCACCGCGGCACCGAGGCCAACCAGCACGAACCTCCTCGGCGGTCCGGAGCTGGCGAGCGATGCCGTCGTGGTCGGTCCGCGGGCCTCGTCGCAGCCTCCTGGAACCACCGCCGCGAGCTGGCTGATCGCCGACGCCGATAGCGGCGCGGTCCTGGCGGCTCGAGACGCCCACGGTCCCCACCTGCCGGCGAGCACGCTCAAAATCCTCACGGCGCTCGCGATACTGCCGCGGCTGTCACCAGCCCAGGAAGTGAAGATCAGCAGCGCCGCCGCGTCGGTCGACGGAACTCGGGTGGGTCTCGTCCCAGGTATGACCTATACGGTCGCGGAGCTCGCCACGGAAATGATCATCGCTAGCGGCAACGACGCCGCTGTCGCGCTCGCCGAAGCCGCTGGCGGCGCCGCCACCACGATCGCCCTGATGAACCGCACCGCGGCCGAACTGAACGCGCGCGACACGCAGGCCGGAGATCCGAGTGGCCTGGACGCACCCGGACAGCGGACATCAGCATACGATCTTGCATTGCTGGGCCGGGCCGCGCTTGCCAGCCCCATAGTCAGCCGGTTCCTGACGATCCCGCGGGCGACCGTCCGCGGGCGGAGCGGCACATCGTTCCAGATCCAGAACCATAATGAGCTCCTCACCTCATATTCAGGAACCATCGGCGTCAAGAACGGCTACACCGCCGCGGCGGGAGCGACCTACATAGGCGCTGTCCGGCGGGGTGGCCACACCCTCATCCTCACGATGATGCGGGCAGCCCCCGCATATGCCGCGGAGGCCAAGGCGCTGCTCGACTGGGGATTCGCGAACGTCGATACAATCACCCCGATTGGGTATCTTGTCACGGAAAGCGATGAAATTCGCAATGTCGAAATGTTTCCAGCCGGGTCAATCGTGGACGGCTCGCGACCACTGATCGCTTCCAGCGCTGACCCGGGCATCCGAAGCCGCAACGCTGTTGGGGACCGGAATTACCCAGGAACTCAGCCATGGCGGCGGGACAGCCACGACCGCGGGATAGGGACGGTGACGTGGATCGCCATCGCAATCACCTGCGCGGTGGGGCTGCTCACCCTACGGCGGCGGCTTGCCCGCCATCGCCTTTTCTCGGGCATCGGCACGTTCCCCGTGGGCACACCGCCCGGCATCGCGATCCGGCCGCCCCTGCCCTCCTCCGGCCCGGAAAACATCTCCGGATCCCGTGTCCGGCTGCTGCCTCCTCGACGAGGCGGGGACGAAAGCGGAAGCCCAGCAGCCGCTCGAGGCGTCGAGCCCGATGGCGGCCCAGCGCCATCCACCTCTCCGCCGGGAACGTTCCCGGCAGGAGCATCCGTACCGGGAACGGCTACGCCGCCGGGGACATCCCTGCCGGCGGTATCCGTGCCGGCGGTATCCGTGCCGGCGGCAACCGCGGTACCCGACGGCGCGACATCGGAGGAATAAGGCGCGGTGACCGTCCACGCCGCGACCAGCAGCGTCCAGCGCATCATGATATTGATCCAAATCAACAAACCGACAATCACCGCGAACGTCCCGTAGACGGGGTTTCTGGTCGTCATGCCCACCAGCCAGGTCGCGAGGACCTTGAGGCCCTCCACCCCGATCGCGCCACACAGCGCCCCCCGCAACGCGCGGTCACGATCGGTGCTCAACGGCAACCAGAGAAACAGACAGAGGAAAAGCGCCACGTCCAGAGCCAGCGCGACGGCAACGGCGAGCAGCGAGGTCACCACCGCGGCCATGGTGCTGCCAGACAGCCCGATCCAGCTCAGGAACGTCCCTGACACCGATGTGGCAACGCTGGTCACCGCGATCGACACGAACCCGATAAGACCGAGCCCGGCCAGGACGCCGATATCTTTCAATCTGCGCGTCACCACATTGCCGACGTCTACCGGCTGGTGCCACATGATCCTGATCGCGTCCCGCAACGCGTCGATCCATGCCAGCCCGGCCAGCAGGAGACCGAGCAGACCGAGCAGACCGACGCCGACCTTCGCGTTGCCGATGCTGGCGATGTCCAGCTTGTCCGCAAGCCCCGGCAGATAGTTGTTGATCTGTTTGGTCATCTCCCGCTGGACGTCCGGATAGGCATCAACCACGAAGCCCGCGATCGAGAAGGCCAGGGCGACCAACGGAAAGAACGACAGGAACGCGAAGTACGTCGCGGCGGCCGACAGGCGGTCGCCACCGTCAGCGGTATACCGGCCGTAGGCGCGGACAGCGTGGTCGACGCAGGGCCGATGCCGGCGCACGGCTCCCGCCGCGCTGGACGCTTTTCGGGCACCGAAACGGACCGCTCTGATCGGATTGGCCACTGCTGCTCAGTACCCGCTCACGCCGCGGCTGTCACGCCGGGGCCTGCCCGGAGTTGACCCGCGGCCTCCTCTCAGCAGGCCTCAGCAGGCCCAATCGGTCCTGGCCAAGGCCTAAACCAGGGCCCAACCAGGCCTAAGCGGGCTGGTCGGACGCAGTGCCAGCCGGCGAACCGGGATGCTGCCCCGCGGCGCCGGCGTAGGCGGCCTGCTGGGCCAGTTCCCATCCCTCGGGGAACTGGATCGCGACCCGTCCCAGCGTGCCGCCATCCGTGCTCGGGAAGCAGACCCCGGACATGTAAGCGGACTCGTCGCTGGCCAGATAGAGCGCGGCGTAGGCGTTGTCGAGCAGGTTCGGTGGACGGCGCAGCTTCAGCGGCATCGGGGCGTGGTCCGGGTTCCAGGGTCCCATGACTTCCTCATAGGACTTGCCGAGCACCTCGGCGTCCGGAGGCAGACCGAAGTTGACGGACATGCCGTGGGTCGGGCAGATGGCGTTGACCCGGATGCCGTAGGCGCCTAGATCGAACGCGGCGCCCCGGACGAGCGCGTTCACCCCGCCCTTACTCGCGGTGTAGATCGTGAACCGCGGGTAGGCAGCCAGCGAGGACGCCGATGACGTGACCACGATCGTCCCACCGCCGCCCTGCGCCTTCATCGCCCTCGCGGCGTGCTTGATAGCGAAAAAGACACCCTTGAGGTTCGTGTCATGGACATGTGTCCAGCTCTCCTCGGTGGTGTCCTCCAGCGCGACCGTTCCCTGGCCAGGCACCGTGACCCCGGCGTTGGCGAACATGACGTCCAGCCGGCCGAACTGCTCCACCGCGGCGGCCACCGCCGCGGCGACCTCGGTTTCCACCGTGACGTCGGTTCTGATGGCCAGCGCCTGGCCGCCCCGCTCACCGATCAGGTTCGCGACGTCCTTCGCCCGCCGTTCGATGATGTCGGTGACGACAACCGTGGCACCTTCACGGGAGAACAACAGCGCGCTCTCCCGGCCCAGACCCGACCCGGCGCCGGTGATGACGACAACTTTGTCTTCAAGTCGCACCTGAACTCCTCGGAAAAACGAAAGAGATTATTCGGATAATGAGATCGCGCGTTCAGGACAGGCCGCCGCCCCATCCCGCGCCTGCCGCTCAAGGCCCACGGACACCACCGCGTTCGCGATAGTGCAGTAGCCGGAATCGTCGAGCTGGTAGACATCCGGCCCGTCGGCGTTGCAGCGGCCGTGCCCGACACACAGCGAAGGATCAACCTGGACCCGCATACGGTCCTCCTCGGTGCAGGTGAGGCGTGCGGAGACGAGACAGCGGTGCCCGGCCGAACGCGCCGCCATCCGCCGGGAGCCCGGATCGCGCGTCATCGGCCTGCCACCGGCGCCGCGCCGGGCAGGGACGCGCGGTGCTCCCGGGGCCGCGGACAGCGATCAGATTCGGCAACGGCACCACCGGATCGGCGATCACACACCGCTCCCGGGCAACTGCCATACCCCGTGCCTCTTCTCATCCGGATGGCATATCCCGCCATCGAACTGTCGCACACCTCACAGTGGACAAATGATCATCAACTGTCAAGATATCGATGCTATCCAGAAGTGCCGGAAACGCCGCGGCCCAGGACGCCCAAAATGATCATCAACGCGGTCGGTCCGAGACGTTTTCCCGGCCGCCGGAGAGCGTGCCGCCGGCTTGTTGATCGACCTGACGGACGGCCAGCCCGGCACGCGGGCACTGGTCGGTCATCATGGTTGAGTGACCCCGGATCCCCGCTCCCGACGCAGCTCGGCGACTGTCCGCTCGCTGGTCCTGGGCGCGGCTCGGGAACTGTTCGATATGTACGGCTACGAACAGGTGAGCACCCGGGAGATTGCCGCCCGCGCTGGCGTGACCCAGGCGCTGGTGTTCCGGCACTTTGACACGAAGGCCAACCTGTTCGCCGAGGCCGTCTACCGGCCCTTCTATGACTTTGTCGCCGAGTATGTACGGCAATGGATCGAACGCGGGCATGGCACAAGGAGCGCCGAACAGACCACGCTGGACTTCGTCGGCGGACTTTACGGGTTACTTGTCAACAACCACAAACTGCTGCTGGCGCTCCCCGGGGGGCCGAACGGAGGCTCGCCCGAACTGCGCAACCGCGCCAGCGCGTTTCTCCAAGAGGTCTTCGACGAGCTGGAACGGGAGATCGAGACCGAGGTGACCATGCTCGGCGCCCCTGTGATCGACGTGGCGTTGGCCGTCCGGTTCACCGTAGCACTCGTCTATGGCACCACTGTGTTGGACGACGTGCTGTTTCCCGCCGGCCAGCGGCACCCGGGCAGCCAGCGCCTCGTCGAGGAGCTGGCCGGATTCGTGATCCGCGGTGCCGGCGGCGTGAGCCCACCGCACGATCATGCCGGTTACAGCGGCCTGGCCACCGGCTCCTCGGCACCAGCACCAGCACCAGCACCAGCACCAGCACCGAGCGCCGCCACCACATCGTCGGACAACGTGGGCCAGGCATCCACCGCCCAGGAGCCGAACTCACGGTCGGTCAGACAAGCACAGGCGGCATTCAACGCCGGATCAACCCAGAGAAAAGTTCCGCTCCGACCGAAATGACCGAAGGTCCCGGGCGAATTTGCGCCCCCCGTCCAGTGGGGCTGTTTTCCGCCGCGGATCTCGAAACCGAGCCCCCAGTCGTTCGGGTCGCGCACACCGAAGCCGGGCAGTACCCCGGCGAGCCCCGGAAACGCCACCGAGGTCGCGGCCGCGAATGTCGGCGGCGCAAGCAGGCGTGGAGCCAGCAGCTCACCGGCAAAAACAACAAGATCGGATAGCGTGGACGACACCCCGTAGGCCGGCGAGCCCCGCAGCTCGGACGCTGTCATGCCCAACGGCCCGAACACGGCTTCGGCGAGGTACTCACCGAACGCGATTCCGGACGCCTTTTCCAGCGTTTCACCGAGAACCTCGATGCCCGTGTTCGAATACACCCGCCGTGTCCCAGGGCGGGTCACCGTCCGGGTGCCGGAGAAGCCCAGGCCCGAGGCATGGGCGAGGAGATGGGCGACGGTCGAGCCCGGGGGGCCGGCCGGATCGCCCAGGCCGAGGGCTCCCTCCTCCACCCCGATCAGGACGGCATAGGCGGCGAGCAGCTTCGATACCGATGCCAACCGGAAGGATCTGTCCATGGCGCCGACCGATCCACGTACCGTGACGCGGCCGGAGGCGTCGCGTACCAGGACGGCAACGGCCGCGTTCTCGACCGGCCAGGAATCCACCTGCGCGAGGGCATCCACGTGCCGAACTGTACGAACCCGGGCTGTCTGGTGCGCGCCCGGCTCGCTGAGACACTGGGCGGATGTGGCAACACCGACACCTCCCGATGCCATGACCACGCACGCACGCGGCGTCCCCGCGGTGGCCGATCCAGGTATTCCGGCCGGGCGCTCCGCCATTGTGGACCTGCTCGTCCTCGGCGCTGGACCAGCGGGCTGCGCCGCGGCGCTACGCGCGCTGCAACTCCGTCCGGATGCCCGTGTGGTGCTGTTGGATGCCGCGGCCTTCCCCCGGGACAAGGCCTGCGGTGACGGCATCGCCCCACACGGCCTGGACGTCCTGCGTGCCCTCGGCGTGCCCGATGCCGTCGCGGGGTACTCGCCAGTGGATCGCATGCGGTTGCGGACGCCTGGGGGCGCGGAAGTGGCCACCCCGTCCCAACGAGCGAACTACGTGGTTCCCCGCAAGATCTTTGACGCACGGCTCGTCGCCGCCGCCCGTGCTCGGGGTGCGGTGCTCCTGCGCCAGCGCGCGCGGTCCGTCGTGACCGGTGGCACCGCGGACGAGCCAGTGGTGATCGTCAACGGTGGCCTGAGAGCACGGGTGGTGATCGGTGCGGATGGCGCGAATTCGATCACCAGGCGGTCACTCGGCATCGGGCCAAACCCACCGGAGGCACTTGCCATCGCGGTCCGAGGGTACGCCGACGCGCCGCATACCCCCGGACCGCCGGAACAGCTCATCGAGATGACCGACGAGGGCTGGCCGGCATATGCCTGGTCGTTCCCGATCGGCGACGGCCGCGCCAACATCGGCTATGGGATGTTGCGATCCAAACTCGCCGCGCTGCCCGGCGACACGGGCGGCCGCACCGTTCTGCACGGCACCCTCGCCCGGATGCTGCCCGAGCAGCCAGCGCATCCGGGAACGCTGCGCGCCCACCATCTGCCCATGTCGACCTGGCGGCCCCGCCAGCCCGATGGCCCGGTGCTGCTCGCCGGTGACGCCGCATCACTGATCAATCCGCTGACCGGGGAAGGGATCTACTACGCGCTGCTGTCCGGCTCCCTGGCTGGTGCGGCCGCCACGACCGCCACCCCAGCCCAGGCCGGCGCGGTCTACCGCCGGGCGCTCGACCGGGAGCTCGGCCGGCATCTACGCCACACCGCCCTGCTGGCCGGGCTCGCCGGCCGCCGTCGAACCCTCATGGACTCAGCCGTGCGAGCCGCCGGCCACCGCACCGAACTGTACGACAACCTGATCGAGATCGGCCTTGGACGGGGGACGATCCCGACCGCCTCCGTCGCACGTCTCGCCCTGCGCAGGATCATCTCAACACGGCCGTGACGCACCGCGGAGAATCCATCCAGCAGCGCGATCGCTGCCCCTTTCGCGCCGCTGGAGGCCAAAAATATCAAAACCGAAATATCAGAACCGGATGCTACAGACTGGCCACATCCGCCTGCTTGACCCGCACAGCCTCGGCCGCGGTGACGAGCGCGGCTTTCTCCGCTGCCGAGAGGTCAATTTCCACGACCTTCTTCACACCCCCGCGGCCTATCTGGGCAGGCACGCCGAGATAAACACCGGAAATACCGAACTCACCGTTCACCCAGGCGCACACCGGCATGACCGCGCCGGAGTCCTCTGCCACAGCCTTCACCATCCGAGCGGCGGCGGCGGACGGCGCGTAGTAGGCCGACCCGGTCTTGAGGAGGGCGACCACCTCGGCACCACCGTTACGGGTCCGCGTGACCAGATCATCGATCTTGTCGGCGGGCAGCAATTCCGCGAGCGGCCTGCCGTCCACCGTGCACTGGGACGGAACCGGCACCATGGTGTCGCCGTGCGAGCCCAGGGTAAGGGTCTGTACCGACCTCACCGGCACTCCCAGTTCCACCGCGACGAAGTTGCTGAAACGAGCGGTGTCGAGCATGCCGGCCTGACCGATGACCCGGTTACGGGGAAACCCAAGGACATTCGCGGCGAGCGCGGTCATCTCGTCCAGCGGGTTGGAAACCACTACGACGACCGCGTCGGGTGAAGATTTCGCGATGTTCTCCGAAACCTGCCGGACAATCTTCGCGTTGACCTCAATGAGGTCCATCCGGCTCATGCCGGGCTTGCGGGGCAGGCCGGCGGTGACGACCACGACGGCCGAACCCTCGGTATCGCCATAGTCGTTTGTTCCGATCACCGTGGTCTCGAAATTCTCGACTGGGCGCGACTGATTCAGATCGAGAGCGATGCCCTGGGGCTTGCCCTCGATAATGTCGGTCAGGACAACCGTGTCGAAAATATCGTACTCGGCGAGGCGCTGCGCGGTCGTGGAACCATAGAAACCGGCTCCGACCACAGTCACTTTCCCAGCCATCGGCTGTCAGCTCCCCAGCTTCTCGATGATAGCGTCGGCGCGCTCCGCCGTCCCCACCGCGGTGGAGCCGCACGGGTCGGCTTCAGGTCGTAAGCGACACTACGCCCTTCCGCAATGACCAGCCCGCCCGCAATGGCCGGCGCGACGGCCTGATCCAGCTTCCCCGCCGCTCAGCCGCTCAGCTCCCGGGTGGCACCGTGAGCGTCACAACAATGATCATCAATCCGAACACGCCAAGTGTGGTGACATCGAACGCCCTGCTCCGCGCCGCAAGTAGCCCCACCCGCCGAGTCGGCAGCACCATCCGCAGAAACGCACCGGCAAGCAGCACCGCTCCGAGGCCGACCAGGCCCTGCCGCCAGTGACCAGCCACGACGAACAGCAGGGCGAGACCGACAGCGCCGAACATGGCGGCGAAGACCGGCTCCCGCCGCAGCCATGACCGCCATCGCGACACGGACTGGCGGTGCCGCAGACTCATGACAGCGTGGCCAGCACACGCCCGATCAGCCGTCCGATGCTCGCTCGCCTCCCACCCGTACGCGGGAGCCGACCCGCTCACCCCCGACCATAGACGCAGGTGGGAAGCGGCGCGAAAAATCGCGATCACACGCTGATCGATTTCCCAGCCCACGGCGAGAAGTCACTGTCCGGCTACCGGCCCGCGTGCGACGCATCGAGAAGAATGTGCCTGGCGGGCGCGGAAGTGGCCTACGCACAGCGTAGAAACCCCACCAGGCATCCTCAACCTCACGATCGCCGCACCGGATTCACAATCGTACGGACCCCCCGGGCGCGGACACCGTGTGCAACTAGGGCAGACTTCCGCCGCAAGTCCCCGGAGTGGGAGGGAGCGGGCCGTGGCAGACGAAACGCCACACAGCAAGAAACTGCAGGAGCTGATGTTCCGGGCTTGGGAGACCTTCGGAGATGCCCGACATCTCGACAGCGACGACCGGGTGTTCGTCCAGGCTCTCGCACGGCAGACGGCAGACAGGATCTCGGTCCTGTATGGCGCCAGCTGGCGGGATGCACTGGACTGGGTTGCGCAGCGTTACGTACCCAACGACGACGCACCCGGTGGTTCCATCCTGGCGTCATCGAACGGCAGCATGTCATCGAATGGCACCACGTCGTCGAACGGCACCACGTCGTCGAACGGCACCACGTCGTCGAACGGCACCACGGCGTCGAACGGCACCACGGCGAGCGCGCGACGAAGCGTGGCAGCGGCGGAGTCCACCTCCATCTTGTGAAACGTTGGTGTCGTCCGGCCAGTCACAGCTGACCCGGACGGCGCCAACGAACAGGCACACAGCAGCTCCATCACCACGGTGTGGCCGGGCTTCACGGGCTTCGGACGCCGACATTAGAGCGACCGGCAACAGGGGGACGCGGCGTCGCGGAGCTGGGGCACACGCCCCAGCCCGCTCCTTGATCCGCACCTCTGTTGCCAGGTGCTCCAGATGAACAACGATCATCCGAATAACGCCTGAATAACGCCTGAATAACGCCCGGATGACGTCAGTGCGCGAAGTGGCGGACGCCGGTGAAGTAGAGCGTTATCCCCGCTTCCCGCGCGGCGGCTATTACCTGCTCGTCACGCACGGATCCACCCGGTTCGACAACCGCGCGGACACCGGCGTTGATGAGCACCTGCAAACCGTCCGGGAAGGGGAAATAGGCGTCACTCGCGGCCACAGCTCCCTTCACCCTGTCACCGCCACGGCTCACCGCGAGCATCGCGGCATCGACCCGGTTCACCTGCCCCATACCCACGCCGATCGTTGCGCCGCCCAGGGCGATCAGAATCGCGTTCGACTTGACGGAACGGGCTGCCTTCCAGGCAAAAACAAGATCATTTAGTGTTGCCTCATCGGCAGGCGCGCCAGCCTTCAGCGTCCACCCCGACGACCCGTCGCCAGCCGTGTCCAGCACGTCACGGGACTGCAGCAACAGCCCACCGGAGATCTGCCGCATTTCGACCCCGTGCGGATCCATCGGCAGCGGGCACTCCAGCAGCCGGATCGAGGGCTTGCGGGAAAGGATCTCCTCGGCGCCTTCGGCATAGCCAGGCGCCACAACGACTTCGGTGAATATCTCCGCGATCTGTTCGGCCAGGGCGACGCTGACGGGCCGGTTCGTCGCGATAACCCCGCCGAAAGCGGACACCGGATCACATGCGTGCGCCTTGCGATGAGCATCGGCAACGTCGCTGCCGATGGCCAGGCCGCATGGGTTCGCGTGCTTGACGATGGCCACGCATGGCTCGTGGAAATCACCCGCGGCGCGCCGGGCCGCCTCCGCGTCGGTGTAGTTGTTGAACGACATCGGCTTGCCGTGCAGTTGCCGGGCACCCGCGAGCCCGGGCCCGCCGTCATCCGCCACATACAGCGCGGCCCGCTGGTGGGGGTTCTCGCCGTAGCGCAGGACCTCCGCCCGCCGCCAGAGCGCCGCTACCGTGTCCGGCCAGCCCGACTCCCGGGCGATCTCATCGGGCGCCAGAACGCCGGCGAACCACGACGCGACCGCGACGTCGTACGCGGCGGTGTGCGCGAAGGCGCGGGCGGCAAGCCGGCGCCGCGCCGCGAGCTCGAAACCACCAGCCCGGATCGCGGCGATCAGCTCCGGATAGTCCGCCGGGGAGACGACCACGGCCACGGAGTGATGGTTCTTCGCCGCGGCGCGAATCATCGCCGGCCCGCCGATATCGATCTGTTCGATCGCCTCGTCCTCGGACGCGCCGCCCGCGACCGTTTCCCGGAACGGATAGAGGTTCGACACAACGAGGTCGAACGGCTCAATGTCGAGTTCCGCGAGCGTCTTGGCGTGCTCGACGTCGCGCAGATCAGCGAGGAGGCCGGCATGCACGCGTGGATGCAGTGTCTTGACCCGTCCGCCGAGAACCTCGGGGAAACCGGTGAGGGTGCTTACGGGCGTCACAGCCAGGCCATGGCGAGCGAGCACCTGTGCGGTGGATCCGGTGGAGACGACCTCCACCCCGGCATCGATGAACGCGTCCGCGAGGTCCGGCAGGCCGGCCTTGTCGTAGACGCTGACCAGAACACGGTGGATGGGACGCCGGCCGGTGGTGACCAGCGCCCCGCCGGCTGATGGTGCCGGGCCGGTGTGCGGGAAGGCCCGTGCCCCAGCCGTCGAGTCACCGGCGGTGGAGGCCTGCTGATCCTGTGTGGACGTCATGTCCCCTCCTCCGACCGGATGATCCGGCCGATTGTCGCCACGTACAGGACACGTTCCACCGCCTGGATACGGGTACGCAGAGTTTCCTCAGTGTCGGACTCCTCCACCGCTACGACCGCCTGCGCAAGGATCTGCCCGGTGTCGACGCCCTCATCCACCCAGTGGACCGTCACTCCGCTGACCTTGACGCCGTACGCAAGCGCGTCGGCGACGGCGTGCGCTCCCGGGAACGCGGGCAACAGAGACGGATGCGTGTTGATCGTCCGAAATCGGGCGATCACCTGTTTGTCCAGAATTTTCATGTAACCAGCGAGCACCAACAGATCCGGAGCGTATAGGGAGATCCTCGCCGCGGTGGCCGCGTTGAAAGCCGCTCTGTCCAGCGCGTCCTCCAGGCGGACGACGAACGACGGGACGCCGGCCGCCGCCGCCCGGTCCTGTGCTCCGGTGCCGTAGCGGTCCGCGCCCACGGCAACAACTTCCGCGCCGAAATCTGGATCTCTGCACGCGTCCAGTACAGCCTGCAAGGTGGTACCCACCCCGGAGGCGAGAACAACCAGTCGTGCGGGCACGGAACTCTCCGGTACGACAGGTCGGCGGTGGCTCGCCGGTGGACGTATGACCGTTCCGACTGTACTGAGGTCTACCGGCCCGCGCGCATCAACCAGCCGCCCGGTCACAGGACGGCTTCGGTCGCCCCCCTCATCGTCGGTATCTCCGGCTCCGGACACGGATCCTCCCGTTCAACGCGGTAGCCCGCGGAACCGGGCTCGCGAGCCGGCTCGCCCACAGCATCGTCACAACCAGTGTCGAGACGGCCGAAATCCTCCCCGTCAAGAAGGTCGCCGGGCCGGCAGAGATACAGCTCGGCGAGCCGCACGAGCGTCTGGGTCGACGGCGCCCGCCCACCTCGACCGGGCCAGACCTCCCAGTAGGAGAAGGATTTTCCCGTCTTCGGGAGACCTTCCCCGGACCACCGTGCGTTCCATCGGCAGGCTGCCTCCTCCTGCGTCCAGCCGTGCGCGAGCCGGAAGGCGACCCGCGCGTTCAGGCGATAGCGATGCTGCCACTCCAGGGCGATGCGCCGATAGGACCAGCCGAGTGCCCGCAGGCGCCCCGACTCAGCCCGCAGCCCAGCGACGCTGACAGCCATGGCGACCTCCCCATAGACGAACAGATGTTCGTACATTAGCGAGCAGGTCGGACATTTCCTGACGCTATGAGCCCTGGCCGGCTCGCGCCGCGAAAACTCCCCCGCTGGCGGGGTGCCGCACCGGTGGGGGGACGGATGAGCACGCATACCCGCGGGCGCCGTGACCCGTTATGATGCCCGTTGCCGCAGCTGGGAGGGCCTGCCATGGTAGTGCCGAAGGAACCACGGCCGGGCGCCGCCCCCAGCGACGACTCGCGGCCTACCGAGTATCGGCATACGCATGTTGATCATCCGGGCGGATCCCGGAACAACTTTGGCGGTCTGGCCCTGGCACTGGGCCTGCTCGGTGTCGCGACCTGTTGGATCGGCATCGGCGGCCTGGCCGGAATCGCCGCTGTGGTCGTTGGCATGTTCGGTCGTTCCCGCGCGCGGCGGATGGGCGGTGCGGGCGGCGGTGTCGCAACAGCTGGACTGGCGCTGGGCGTGCTCTCCACTCTCATCGCGCTGCTTCTTGTCGGCGGCACCTGGACCTTCTACGAGCGGCATGGCGATGACCTGCGCCGGTATCAGGACTGTCGGAGGGACACGAGCCAGGACCCCGCGGTCTGCCAACAACGCTTCGACGAAGTGCTCAAAAACCCACCCGCCTCAAGCCGGTGAGGTGCGTGCGCACGCTGCACGCCCATGAACAGCGGCACGCCCTGAACAGCCGCCGCACGGGCGGCCAGCCCCACTCGACCACCGGAACCGACCACCGGCGCCCCGCCCGGAAGGCTACCGCGAGCGGCCTGTCTACTGGTCTCGCTGACCGTAGGGCGGCTGGCCGTAGGGTGGCTGCTGGCCGTAAGGCGGCTGGCCGTAGGAGGGTGGCTGGCCGTAAGGCGGGTGGCCATGCGGACCAGGTTGTCCGTAGCCGCTCTGCGGAGGCTGCCCGTAGGTGCCTGGTTCGCCATACCCGCCCGGCAAGGGGCGGCCCGAGGAGTCGTATCGGGTACCTGGCGCGGGCGGGAACCGCGCCCGGCCACGGCCGCCCTGCCCGGGCAGCGTGTACCCGCTCGCCAACACGCTGAGAACCGCGAAGGCCGTGATCGCGGCGGACGCGATGAGCCCCAGCCACAGCCCAGCGGCACGGTGGCTGTTCCCAAACCCCAACAGCACTTTAAGAAAGATCATAATTGTGCCGAGCGCCGCCGTCCCGGCAATGACCAGAATCCAGTCCGCACCCACTGCCGGCAGCTGGACACGGGCGAAGGCACGCAGCGCCACCAGCCCGGTCGCGAGCAGCCCCAGCTCCACGCCGCTATAGGCGAAAAAGCCCACTCCCCACGCGTTCTCCGCGAGCCTGCCGAACGAAAACCAGTTGAATAACGAGACGATGAGCAAGACGGCACCGGCGACGAGAACGCCGAGATCATTATTGGATACGTCACGACCGGCGAGACGTGGCACGGAATGACCTCACTTCATACGATCAACGGTGGCCTGACGGAGCCACCCCTGCCACGGTAGCCGCTGTGTCCCGAGACGTCATGATCCCATCCGTGATTCAGGTCCGATACTGAGAATTTCCCCCGATGGACCTGACACGACGTGGAGCACCGTAACCGGGTGTGAACCGCCACCGAAACAGCGAGGACACACCCGGTTACGAGATGCTTCAAGATTTCAGAACGAACGCATGACGTCAGCCATGAGACGGGCGGTCTCCGAAGGAGTCTTGCCCACCCGTACACCCGCCTTCTCAAGAGCTTCTTTCTTGGCCTGCGCCGTGCCTGACGATCCGGAGACGATCGCCCCCGCATGGCCCATCGTCTTGCCCTCCGGCGCGGTGAAGCCCGCGACGTAGCCGATGACCGGCTTGGTGATGTGCGCCTCGATGTACGCGGCGGCACGCTCCTCGGCGTCACCGCCGATCTCACCGATCATCACAATCGCGTCGGTGCCGTCATCGGCCTGGAACGCGTTGAGAGCGTCGATGTGAGTCGTGCCGATGACGGGGTCACCCCCGATACCGACCGCGGTGGAGAAGCCGAAGTCCCGCAGCTCGTACATCATCTGGTAGGTCAACGTACCGCTCTTGCTGACCAGACCGATACGGCCGGGCGGGGTGATGTCCGCCGGAATGATGCCGGCATTCGACCTGCCGGGGCTGATGATGCCCGGGCAGTTCGGGCCAATGATCCGCGTCGTGTTGCCCTTGGCCTGCGCGTACGCCCAGAAGTCAGTGGTGTCATGCACCGGGACGCCTTCGGTGATGACCACGACGAGCGGCATGCCCGCGTCGATGGCCTCGATCACGGCGGCCTTCGTCCCCGCTGGTGGGACGTAGACCACGGAGACGTTCGCGCCGGTCTTCTCAATCGTCTCGGCCACGGTCGCGAAGACCGGGACACCCTCGACCTCGCTGCCCGCCTTCTTGGGGTTGGTACCGCCGACGATCGATGACCCCGCGCGCAGCATCCGGGCGGTGTGCTTGCGTCCCTCGGAACCGGTGATGCCCTGAACCAGGATCTTGGACGTCTCGTCCAGCCAGATTGCCATTGTCGGAAGCCTCTTCCCGTCCGCTCAGGCCGCGGCCGCGGCGAGCTGGGCGGCGAGCTTCGCCGCACCGTCCATGGTGTCCACCGACCTGACCGCATCGAGGTTCGCCTCGGTGAGGATGCGCCGGCCCTCGTCCGCGTTGTTGCCGTCCAGCCTCACGACCAGCGGCGTGGCGACGTCGCCGACGATCTTGAGGGCCTGCACGATACCGTTCGCGACCGCGTCGCAGGCGGTGATACCACCAAAGATGTTCACAAAAACACTCTTGACCGCGGGGTCGGAAAGAATGATCGACAGGCCGTCCGCCATCACCTGCGCGGATGCGCCACCGCCGATGTCGAGGAAGTTCGCCGGCCGCTGGCCGCCGAACTCCTCACCAGCGTAGGTGACGACGTCCAGCGTGGACATGACCAGGCCGGCACCGTTACCGATGATCCCGACCTGTCCGGACAGCTTGACGTAGTTGAGGTCCTTCTCCTTGGCCCGCCGCTCAAGGGGGTCCACCGCCGCGACATCGACGAAGCCCGCGTGGTCCGGGTGGCGGAAGGAGGCGTTCTCATCCAGGCTGACCTTGCCGTCCAGGGCCACCACACGGCCATCGGCGGTCAGGATCAGCGGATTGACCTCCACCAACGTGGCGTCGGACTTGACGAAGACATCCCATAGCTTCACCAGGAGTTCGGTGGCGCCGTCGAGAGCGGCCGCGGGCAGCTTCGCGGCAACCGCGATCTGGCGGGCAACGGTCGCGTCAACCCCGGTCAGCGGATCTATCGGGATGCGGGCGAGGGCTTCGGGCTTGGTCGCCGCGACCTCCTCGATCTCCATCCCACCTTCGCGGGAGCACATGGCAAGGAATGTCCGGTTTGCCCGATCGAGCAAGAAGGAGGCGTAGTACTCCTCGGCGATGTCACTCGCCTGTTCCACCAGTACCGAGTGGACGGTATGGCCCTTGATATCCATCCCCAGGATGGCGGTGGCTTTGGCGGTGGCGTCAGCCGGACCGTCGGCGACCTTTACTCCGCCGGCCTTGCCCCGGCCGCCGGTCTTGACCTGCGCTTTGACGACAACGCGGCCGCCGAGATCGGTGGCGATGGCGTGCGCCTCGCCGGGGGTCGTGGCGACCTTGCCGGAAGGCACGGGAACGCCGTGATCGGCGAACAGCTTCTTCGCCTGATATTCGAAAAGATCCACAGTCCGTCCAGTCGGATACGAGATCGGTGGTCAGGATCGAACGTTTGAAAGTTCACGAAGATGAGAAGCATCCCGAGCCTACTGAGTTGCCCGTCGCGGTAGCCGCGCTGGCTGTCGCGACAGACGGTCACGCATGTCCGGGACAGCACCATCATCACCCGTACCCGCCACCGGGCGCCCTACTTTGTGGCAGCCGACACCGCGATCACACCGAGCAGGCGACCCTCATCACGAAGATCCTAAGAGCGCCCGGCAAGAGGGTCAACGAGGCTGGCGTGATCCCGACAACCGCGGGACCGCCGCCCGAGCCAGCACCGCGCGCGGCTCCGGCGATGTCCAGCTGCATCCCCACTACCAGGGTGAACGGGCCACCGGGAGCGCCTGATCGGGTCAGGTCAAAAATCACAGGCCCGAGCGGGAGGCCGCCCTGCCCCGCTAGCTCAGCCAGAACCGGCGCCCGCCTGACCGACCAGGCCCGCCTGGTACGTACAGGGAAGATCTAAAACAAACCGACAACTCGGTCAAGAGCCAATCCGCACGTGATCCAAAATGATCAAACCAGTCAGAGCGCGTGCACCGTAGCTACCCGCGAACGGATCCAGTCGACGATCTCGCTGGTCGTCGCACCCGGAGTGAATATCTCGGCCACCCCGAGCGCCTTCAGCTCGGGGATATCGGCAGCTGGGATAATACCGCCGCCGGTCACCACGATGTCGTCGGCGCCACGCTCCCGCAGCAGCTCCATCAGGCGCGCGAACAGGGTCATGTGCGCGCCTGAGAGCACCGAGAGACCGATGCAGTCGGCATCCTCCTGGATGGCGGTCTCGACGATCTGCTCGGGTGTCTGATGCAAGCCGGTGTAGACGACCTCCATGCCCGCGTCCCGCAACGCACGCGCGATCACCTTGGCACCGCGATCATGACCGTCGAGACCCGGCTTGGCAACCACAACCCGGATCCGCTCACCGTTTCCGCTCACGCCGCCTCCTTGCGATCCGTGACATCGACTTCCGTAACAGGGTGCTGGGAAACAGCATCTCTCGGTGGGCCGCCCAGCCCCCGGCCGCACGGTCACAGCTCCTCAGCCGCGGTCGCGGGCTCGCGGAATCCAGTAGGCCAGCAGCCACGCGATCATCGTCCTCTCCCGCGACCGGAGACCCCGAGCAGGCTAGCGGCGCACGTCCGGAGAAGCACGCCGTTGCTGACCGGGCTGACCGGGCCGGCCGGGCTGACCAGCGGAGAAACAGTCGACAGCTATCAGGTCCGTTTGTACTCTCGGTCACAGTGGGCGTGACGATGATCCGCGGAACCTCTAGCAACACGAAGAGTCACCACGAGAGTAGCCGACAGCTCGGTTCGCGATCCAACGGCCCTCGATCATCGCACTGCTCCGGTTGGCCGGTTCTTCCGACGGCTATCCACGCACGGACGGGAGAAGGGGTAATCGACAAACGTCAACTAGGCCGGAGCGACACGGTGGTGGGCAAAATCGCCAGATCCTTCGGTGCGACCACTGCTCGCCACGGCGCAAAAGTGACACGCGGGCTGCTCGACGTGCCCGCGACGGTCCGCGGGATGGTCCTGGAAGCCACCTGGGTGGCGACCCATGTCGCCTTTTATCCGGTCGGGGTCGTCTCGGAGAAACTGCGTGAGCCCGTCCAGCGCTACACCCTCGAGGGGCTGTCACCGCTGAGGCGCGGCCTGCTCATCGGCGACATAGAAGCCGCAGGCACGCCGATCCTGCTGGTGCACGGCCTGATCGACAACAGGTCCATCTTCACCCGGCTGCACCGGTCACTGCGCCGGCGCGGTTTTGAACACGTCGCCACGGTGAACCTGCCCTTGTTCACCTCGGACATACCCACAGCGGCCAGCAGGCTTGCCAAGATGGTCGAAACCACGTGCGAGCAGACCGGGCACGGGCGCATACACATCGTCGCCCATTCGCTCGGCGGCCTTGTCGCACGCTACTACGTCCAGAAACTGGGCGGCGACGAACGCGTCCACACACTGGTGACCCTGGGAACTCCGCACGAAGGTACCCGCCTCGCCCGGATGCTCCCGCCAATGGTGCCCTACACCCTGCTGCGCCAGTTACGCCCAGATTCGGACGTAATCCGGGAACTGGCCGAGCCCGCACCAGCCTGCCGGACGCGCTTCCTGGCGTTTTCCGGCGATCTGGACACGGTGATCCGCCCGACCGAATCAGCGCTTCTTCACCACCCGGACCTCAGCGTCCGCAATGTTCGGCTGCCTGGTGTCGGTCATCATTCGCTGCCGTTCAATCTTGACGTTGTCCACCAGATTGCGAACGTGCTGGCCCACCTCGATGGTGACGCGGAACGTCCCAGCGCCGGCAGGGAACGACCGGAGGAACAGCGGCCGAAGGCGGGAGCGCGGTCCGAAGCTCGGTAGGAGCCTGTTCCAGCCCCTGTTCCCGATCCTGGCGGCCGCTCCCGGCACCGGGATCCGTCCAACATGATCCGATCACCTTGGACCCGCGGCTGCGAAAAGCGACCTATGTTACGCTCACCGTCACTACGCCCCCTTGGCGTGGGGTGGCGACAAAGTCATGATTTGGCCGGTGTAGCGTCTTCATCGGTTTACGGGATCCCCCCTCCTGCCGCACGGTGCCGTGGCTGGAGCCTTGTCGACCAACAGGAGCGTGAGTCCGGGTTGTCGCAGCCCCCTGCCCGCAGCTCCGCGCGACACCGTGAGCACGGTGCGCCCGCGAGACGCGGGATACCGTTCGGTCGCGGCCGGCGAACGGTGCCCCTGGCCCAACTGCGTCGCACCGGAGTTGCCTCGGCTGTTGTGTCGACGCTTGGCATCGCCATGGTCAACACAACCGGCATCGCGCACTCCGAACCGCCATCTCTCACCCGACTTGGGACCGTCGGGGCGGCCTCGGCCTCCGGCCAGGCCGAGAGCGCGACCGATGGCCTGAGTGACCCGGCCCTGGTCGCACAGCTCGACAACGACGGCGCGGCTATGCGGCTCCGGGTCCAGGCTGATCGGGCTGACCGCGATGAGGCGCTGGCCCAGCTGTCCATCCTCCTCGTGCAACGACGGAATGCGGCCGAGCGGACCGCACGCGATCAGGATGACGCGCTGCGCTGGGTGCGGCCTATCGAGGCCCGTCTCACCCAGCGGTTTGGCGGTGCCAACGGCCACCCCGGAATTGACCTTGGAGCCGCGCTGGGCACCCGGATCGCCGCCGCCCACGGCGGCACAATCATCTATGCGGGATGGGAGTCCGGCTACGGCAACTTCGTACAAATCATGCACGAAAACAAAATTGTCACCTGCTACGGCCACCTGTCACGCATCGATGTCCGGGTCGGCCAGGTGGTCGCCACCGGCCAGCAGATCGGCCTGGAAGGCTCAACCGGTTATTCGACCGGCCCGCACCTGCACTTCGAGGTCCGGCTCAACGGCCAGGACGGGATGAAGATCGACCCGCTGGCCTGGCTCGCCGAACACGGCGTGACCTACTAATACGTGCCTGACGGCTCTCTACAGGCGCTAAGAGCGCTCCGATAATAGGGCGCGAGCCGGCCAGTCCTATTGCCGGAGCCGCTAAGAGCGTGTGTGAGATCGTCATTCCGGCTCGCCGCGCCCAGGCGTCCCCTGGCTGCGTTGTCGGCCGCACCGAGACAACTCATCCGGTGTCGCTTCGGCCTGCCGCCTTGCCGGGGGGCGCCTGGACGCGGCTCACTGATCGAAAGCCCGATCTCACACACGCTCTAAAAGCCGCCTGCGTTACACGACGCCAGCGCCACAGCCGGTCAGAGTTTTTCAACGGGTGCGAAACGCAGGAGCAACCGTTTGGTTCCCGTTCCATCCCCAAAATCAATACTCGCTTCCAGATTGTCACCGGATCCCGCCATGGCGACAACCTGGCCCAGCCCAAACGTGTCGTGGTTGACCCGGTCGCCCGTGGTCAGATCGGGAATGGGACGTGGGACCGGCGAGGGCCGGCGGCCGGGTAGTCCGCCGGCCCTCGCGGGCGACGGCCCAGCGGACGCCGAGCCCCACCCCGACACCCGCGGCGCGGACACGGGCGACGGCGGGCGAGTGCTCTCCTGCCAGGTAACCAGCTCTGTCGGCACCTCATTGAGGAAACGCGACGGCGGGTTGTACGCCGGCTGACCCCAGGCATTGCGGACATGCGCCCGGGTCAGGTAGAGCCGGGCCCGAGCGCGGGTGATGCCGACATAGGCGAGGCGACGTTCCTCCTCAAGCTCGGTCGGGCTACCGAGCGTGCGGATATGCGGGAACATGCCGTCCTCCAGCCCGGTCAGGAAAACAACCGGGAACTCCAGCCCCTTTGCACTGTGCAGGGTCATCAACGTGACGACCCCGGCTCCGCCGTCAGCGGGGTCGGGTATCTGGTCGGCATCGGCCACCAGGGAGACCTGTGCCAGAAAGTCCGCCAGTGAACCCTGCGGAAAGCGTTCGGTGAACTCCCGGGCCACGCTGACGAGTTCCTGCAGGTTCTCCACCCGTCCGGCGGCCTCGATATTTTCCTGCGCGGTCAGTTCGGCGAGGTATCCGGTTCGTTCCAGGGCCGCCTCCAGCGCCGTTACCGGACCGGCTTCCCCGACCGCCCGCAGCTCGGCGAGAAGGTCCACGAAACCACGGACCGCGGTCGCGGAACGGGTAGGCAGGCCCGGGATCTCCCCCGCCTGGCGCAGGGCGTCAGCGAACGGAATCCGCTCTTTTTCGGCAAAGACGGCGAGCATCGTCTCGGCACGCTCGCCGATGCCCCGCTTGGGCACGTTGAGAATACGCCGCAGACTCACCGTATCCGCCGGATTGGCCAGCACCCGCAGATAGGCGAGGAGATCCCGGACCTCACGCCGATCGTAGAAACGCACTCCGCCGACCACCCGGTAGGGCAGCCCGACCCGCATGAACAGTTCCTCGAAGACACGGCTCTGGGCATTGGTCCGGTAGAAGACAGCGACGTCACCCGGCCTGGCTGTGCCGGCGTCGGTGAGCCGATCGACCTCGGCGGCGACAAACGCGGCCTCATCGTGCTCACTGTCGGAGACATAACCGACAATCTTCTCGCCGTCGCCCGCGTCCGACCACAGCCGTTTGGGCTTACGCTGCCCGTTACGGGCGATCACCGCGTTGGCCGCCAGCAGGATCGTCTGCGTGGAACGGTAGTTCTGTTCCAGCAGAACCACGGTCGAGTCAGGATAGTCCTGTTCGAACTCAACGATGTTGCGGATGTTCGCGCCCCGGAAGGCATAAATCGACTGATCGGCATCACCGACCACACAAAGCTCGGCCGGTTCCACACCATGGCCCCCCACGCCTGGGCGGACCGGCTCGCCGTCCACGGTCAGCGGGGATACGCGCCCGACCAGCTCCCGTACGAGCACGTACTGAGCGTGATTGGTATCCTGGTACTCGTCGATGAGAATGTGCCGGAACCGGCGCCGGTAATGCTCGGCGACCTCCGGGAATGCCTGCAGCAGGTTCACGACAGCCATGATCAAATCGTCAAAATCGAACGCGTTCGCTTCCGCGAGCCGGCGCTGATAAATGCCGTAAGCCTCGGCGGTGGCCCGTTCGACATGATTCGCCGCCCGGTCGCGGGCGGTCTCCCAGTCGATCAGCTCGTTCTTGAGATTGCTGATCCCGACAGCGAGCGCGCGGGGAGGGTAGCGCTTGGGATCAAGGTCCAGATCGCGAGCGACCAACGCCAGCAGCCGCTGCGCGTCGGCCGCATCGTAGATTGAGAAACTGCTGGTGAACCCAAGTCGCACCGCTTCCGACCGCAGGATACGCACGCAGGCGGAATGGAAGGTGCTGACCCACATCGCCCGCGTCCGGACGCCGACCAGCGCGGTGACCCGCTCCTTCATCTCGTTCGCGGCCTTGTTGGTGAACGTGATCGCGAGGATCTCGCCAGCGCGGGCCCCGCGCACGGCCAACAGATAGGCGATCCGGTTCGCGAGGACCCGTGTCTTGCCCGATCCCGCGCCCGCGACCACGAGCAGTGGCGAACCGGCATGGACGACCGCGGCCCGCTGCTGCGGGTTCAGCCCCCCCAGCAGGACATCGGGACCGAGTCGCGGAGCGGGACGACCAGCCTGCTCGCCCGGGTCGACACCAGCGTCAGCACCGGCATCATCGAAGTCGGCGTACGGACCGCCGGAAAGAGTACTCATAGCAAATCGATCATATGTTCGACGTCCGACAGTTCTGGCAGCGATGCACACTCGACACCCTACGAGGCACCGGTAGGCCTCACGACAGGGCGTAGCGCCGGATCGGCATCCGGGCCACTCCGATCACGCGGACCACTCCGATCACGCGGGCCATACCGGGATCGATCAGCTGGCCGAGCGGGCGGCCCGCCGGCACAGTCAGGAGGATCTCGGGCATCCGGTTTGACGACCATCGGCACGAGCGAGCATCCTGAGCGGGTGGCGCAGCATCTTATGATTATTTCTTGGGCGCGCGAACCCGCCTGACGAGCCAGCGCTCCGGGTCCGTGCGCCTTGCCCTCCTGCCATGCCGGCGGGGGGCTTTTTTGTTGCCGCGGCCATGCAGCAAGCTGGTCGCCGAGCCATCGGGAGAGCAGCGATGAGCCGACCAGCCGCCACCCAGGCGCCGACCAGCAGTGATGGCGCCGCTGCCGAGACTCCGTCAAGACCCGGCCCGCCCCCAAGCGGCCGCCGTGCCGACCAGCCAGCCGCGGAGGTCCCCGATGCCGACATCAACACCACCGACATCAACACCACCGACATCGACGTCGCTGGCATCGACGTCGACCGGGCCGCGGCTGTGCTCACCGGAGTGGCCCAGCGCACCCGGGTCGTGCGCAGCGCGCACCTGTCCCGCCTGACCGGCGTGCCGGTGTGGTTCAAATGCGAGAACGAACAGCGCACCGCCTCGTTCAAGCTGCGCGGCGCCTTCACCCGGATCGCCCTCGCGGACCCCGAGGTGCGTGCGCGTGGCGTGGTCGCCGCCAGCGCTGGTAACCACGCCCAGGGCGTGGCCTACGCGGCGGCCCGCTTCGGCGTCCCAGCGACGATCTTCGTTCCAGCCGGGGCAAATCCTACAAAAATCGCTCGAACCAGGCGATTCGGTGCTCATGTCGAACTCGTGTCAGGCGACGTCGACGCCGCCCTGCTTGCCGCCGAGTCCGCCGCGCACGACCTCGGTGGGCTGCTCGTACACCCCTTCGACGACCCGATAGTGATCGCCGGTCAGGGCACGATCGGGCTCGAGCTGATCGAGCAGATACCGGGGCTGCGTACCGTGCTGGTCGGCGTTGGCGGCGGCGGGCTGATCGCGGGTATCGCGACAGCGCTCAGACAGCGCCGCGCCGATGTGCGGGTAATCGGTGTCCAGGCAGCGGGCGCCCCCGCTTTCGTCCGCTCCTGGCGCCGCGGGCACCGGCTGTGGGTACCGGCCACGACGATCGCGGACGGCATGGCCGTGCGAAGTCCGGGCAATCTGCCGCTGGCTCTCGCCGCGGACCTGGTGGATGACATGGTCACGGTTGATGAGGAGGCGTTCTGGGAAGCGATGGTGATGTTGGCCCAGGCCGATGGCCAGACGGTCGAACCGGCTGGTGCCGCCGGGGCCGCGGCGCTGCTGCGCCATCCGGGCTGCGCGCAGGGCCCGACCGCGGTGGTCCTGTCCGGCGGGAACATCGACCAGGCGACCGCTGGCCGCGTACGGGCGCTGGTGGCCGAGTCGCTGCGCACACCCGCGGCCTGAACCGGCCACATCGCCACCCGGGCCGCTCCCACACCACCCGGGGCTACTCCCACTCGATGGTGCCAGGGGGTTTCGAGGTGATGTCGTAGACCACCCGATTCACCTGGGCGACCTCGTTGACCACCCGATTGGAGATGCGTTCAAGCAGCTCATAGGGCAGCCGAGCCCAATCGGCAGTCATCGCGTCCTCGCTGGTGACCGCACGCAGGACAACCGGGTGCCCGTACGTGCGCTCGTCCCCCTGCACCCCGACCGAGCGGACGCCGGCCAACAGCACCGCGAACACCTGCCAGATCTCCCGGTCCAACCCGGCACGACGGATCTCCGCGCGCACAATCGCATCCGCGGCCCGCAAGGCCTCAAGACGCTCAACAGTGACCTCACCGATGATCCGGACAGCAAGGCCAGGCCCTGGGAAGGGCTGCCTCCAGACAATCTCCTCGGGCAGCCCGAGCTCCTCGCCGAGCCTGCGCACCTCGTCCTTGAACAGCGTGCGCAACGGCTCCACCAGGTTGAAACGCAGATCGTCGGGAAGACCACCCACATTGTGGTGCGACTTGATCTTCGCCGCGGTCGCTGAGCCGGACTCGATGACGTCGGGATACAGCGTCCCCTGTACGAGGAACTCAATCTGGGTTCCCTCGCTCTCGGCCCGTGTCTCGAGCTCGCGGGCCGCGGCCTCGAAGACCCGGATGAATTCCCGGCCGATGATCTTACGTTTACGCTCGGGATCGGTGACACCGGCAAGCGCGGCGGCAAACCGGTCGGCCGCCTTCACCTGGAGCAGCTCAACGCCGGTCGAGGCAACGAAGTCCTTCTCGACCTGTTCGGCCTCGCCAGCGCGCAACAATCCATGATCGACGAATACGCACGTCAACTGATCACCCACGGCTCTGTGCACAACGGCCGCCGCCACCGCCGAATCCACCCCACCGGACAGCCCGCAGATGACCCGGCCGCCACCGACCTGAGCACGCACCGCCGCCACCGCCTCATCCGCGATGTTGAGCGTGGTCCAGTCCGGCCGGCACCCGGCACCGGCGAACAGGAAGTGCCGCAGGATGTCCAACCCCCAGTCGGTGTGCGCGACCTCGGGATGAAACTGGACGCCGAACAGCCGGCGTTCGGTGTTCTCGAAGGCCGCGACCGGGGTTGACCGGGTCGCCGCGGTGACCACGAAGCCAGGTGGTGGTGCCGTCACCGAGTCGCCGTGAGACATCCACACCTGCTGGGCGACGGGCAGATCCGCGAACAGGACGCCCGCCGCCATGACCGCGAGCGGGGTCGCTCCGTACTCCGCGACACCCGTGCGCGCGACCGTCCCGGCCAGCGCGTGCGCCATCACCTGATGGCCGTAGCAGATGCCCAGGACCGGGATACCGGCACCGAACAGCGCCGGATCCACCGCCAGCGCGCCCGGTGAGTACACCGACTTCGGCCCGCCCGAAAGGATAATCGCGGCGGGACGCCGAGCGATGATCTCCTCGACCGGAAGATCCCACGGCACGATCTCCGAATACACATGGCACTCGCGTACCCGCCTGGCGATGAGCTGAGCGTACTGGGCACCGAAGTCCACGACCAGAACCCGGTCATGGACGGGGCGAAACCCCGGATCGGTACCGGTCGGACGTCCGGCGGGCTGCGAGGCTGCGGTGTTCACGGCGTCAGCCTACGAAGCGGCAGGGGCCCGCGGCCGCGCGGACATTGATCCTTTCCCGCGGACATTGATCCTTTCCCGCGGCCGTGCCGTGACGGGTGTCCGCACGAGTCCCGGCCGGGGCACCGCCTGGATCACCAGACAGCAGCCGCGCGCGCTGGCCGATCGTAACGATTCCGGCATTCACGACTACCATCAACTAGTATCAGCCCATGCCCGTCTGGCCGCTCCTGGGTTCGGCGGGAACCACTCCTGGGTCCGGCGGGAACACAGCCACCGCATCGAGCGGGAAGTGGACAACACTTCCCACACTTCCGGCTGTGCCGAGAAAACCATGATCCTATAGCCTTTGGGTGGCTACCCTAGGGTAGGCGTCTTTCGGGTCGCCTGTCCGTACCGCTAAGGTGCCTGTCGAGGGACATCCGGGCCCGATACCGAGCCATCCTGGTACGACGTGTTCCGGGAGGCTGGCGGAGAGGTTGCGAAGGTACGTGCGCAGACAACCGATAGCCAGCAGGGGCGTCGACGCGCCCGCGGCATCCCCAATGACGCCGGAGGAGCCCGCCGACGACGGTGGGCATCGCGTCGGTGCGCCTACGATTACCCCGGCGGCCCCCGGCGGCCTGCGGCGGATAGCGGCGAACGTCGCTACCCCGGCGAACTGGCGGGTCCGGACCAAACTGATCGCGATTCTCGCCGTTCCAATGATCGCCATCCTGGTCAATGCCTCCCAGGGGGCCAACACGGTCCTCAGCAGCACTCAGCAGATCAACAGAGTCCGTAACATGATCCAAATCAGTCGCGCCGCCACCACCCTCACGTTCGAACTGGAACGGGAACGCACCTACACGATCGGCTATGTCGCGAGCGCGGGGCAACAGCGTTCCCTCGACGCGGTCAAGGCAGCACAGGCCCGGGTCGATCAGGCCGCCCGTGACTACGAGGACACCGCCAAGGGCCGCCAGAACGGCTTCAGTGAGCAGACCCGGGCGGCAATCCAAGCAGCCGCCGACCGGCTGTCCCGCCGACAGAACGTACGCGCGACAGCGCTGACTGTAGTTGACCCAGGCACTGTCACCGTGGCCTATACAACTATTATCAACAGTCTTGTCAACCTGGTTGCCCTCATTCCGCAGGGTCAGGACGACGGGTCGCTGCTGGCGGACGTGGTGAGCGCGGACTCGATTGCCCGCTCCGGGGAATTGCTGGCCGCTCAGCAGGCGCTGGTCTACGGCATTCTACAGAAGCAGCAGTTCGACAACAGCGACTATCGCGCGTTCGTCGGATTCCACACTGAGCGCGAAAGCCAGATTTCCCGCTTCGAGGGCGCGGCAACCGGCCCGCAGCGCGATTCGTACGGGACGACTGTTACCGGTCAGGACGTGTCGCAGGCCAACGACAACTCGCAGACCGTGCTGACAGGACGAGTTGGGCAGCCCCTCGACCTGGACGCCCAGAAATGGCTGAGGTCGACCCAACAGACGATGGACCTCAACCACAAGGTCCTGACCTCCCTTTTCAGCGACACCGACAGCCGGGTTCAAACGCTTCGTTCGACTATTCAGCGCAAGGCGCTGGTGGCCGGTCTGCTCATCGTTTTCATCCTGGCCGCCGCCCTCCTCATGACAATGGTCGTGGCCCGCTCCCTGGTGCGGCCACTGCTCGGACTGCGCGCGGCGGCGCTCGACATCGCCGGCAGCCGCCTGCCTGAAGCCGTCCGTCGCCTGCGTGACTCCACTGACCAGGACATCGACACCAACATCCAGCCGGTCGGTATCGACACCGAGGAAGAGATCGGTGAAGTCGCCCGTGCGTTCGACGAGGTACACCGGGAAGCCGTCCGCCTCGCCTCCGAGCAGGCGGTCCTGCGAAACAACGTCAACGCGATGTTCGTCAACCTGTCCCGACGAAGCCAGGGCCTGGTCGAACGGCAGCTACGGCTGATCGACGATCTGGAGAACCGGGAGCAGGACCCCGACCAGCTCTCCAACCTGTTCAAACTCGACCACCTCGCCACCCGTATGCGGCGGAACAACGAGAGCCTGCTGGTCCTCGCCGGTACCGACACCGCTCGCCGCTGGACCCACCCCGTCCCGCTCAACGAGGTCGTCCTCGCCGCCATCTCCGAGGTGGAGCAGTACACGAGGGTGAAGCAGTCGGCCGCGGCCCCGGTATCGATCGCCGGACACGCGGTGAGTGACGTCGTGCACCTCATCGCCGAACTGCTGGAGAACGCGACATCGTTCTCGCCACCGGCAACAGAGGTGCTGGTCACCAGCCATTCGCTCGGTCCCGGCGCAGGGGCAATGATCGAAATTGAGGATCGTGGCATCGGCATGCCGGCCAAGGATCTCGAGCGTGTCAACGAGCGCCTTGCCAACCCGCCGGTCGTCGACGTGTCGGTATCCCGGACGATGGGCCTGTTCGCGGTAGGCCGGCTGGCCACCCGGCACGGCATTCGCGTCCAGCTTCGGGAATCAACGTCCGGCGGCATAACCGCCGTGGTGCGGCTACCAGCCAAAGTTGTCGCCGGTGATCCGTCCTCAAGCGCCCCCGCACGGCCGGCGAGTACCGTCGGTGGCGGTCGCCCATCTGTTGGCAGCCGGCCAGCGGCCGACAACGCTTTCCCCGCGGCCATGCCCAATGGCAACTTCACGGCCAACGGCAGGACGCTGGCCAAGGACAGCGCATTCTCCAACGGCTCTGCCCAGCTCAACGGGCATGCCCCGTTGAATGGCAGCGATCCGAGATCCGTCGAGCCGCAGTTGGGATTCCCGCCTCTTCCGTCCCCGGCGCCGCACATGGCGTCCCACGACGACCAAGACCGGGGACGTCGTCCCGGAGCGGACGGGATGCCGGCCGACAGCGGATTCCGCCAGGCGGGAAGCGGCGGATTGGACGTGGGCTCCACCCGTTTCGGAGGTACGAAGCCAGGGCCGGACGCTCTGTCCAGCGCTACCGGCCCGCAGAACATCATCGCCGGCGACCGGTCGGGAACCGATTTCCCAGCCGCGACCGGACCTTCCAGCGACGGCTATGAGATCCCCCGCGGGCCAACTGTGTCGCCTTGGCCGGCCGCATCGGACACCGGGCCGATCAGCACCGGGCCGATAAACACCGGGCCGATCGGTAACAGACAGCCCGCAATGGGCCCCACCGGCTTCGGGATGTCAGAACCCACGGATCACGTCGCCCCGGACACGGTGTGGGGTGCTCCGAAGGCCAACGCCGATCCCGCCTTCGGCCGGGCCGCCGTGACCCACGAGGCATACGAGGCATACGAGGGCGGACGCTCGCCCGGCACCATGCCGACGGCCAGCAACCAGCCTGACGATTTCAGTCCAGATCAGGCCGACGCCCCCTTGGATGATTCGTCCTTCGTCCAGGCAAGCGCTAAAGACGATCAAGGTGCTGAACACGAGCTGGACGATGCCGACACAACTCCTATCTTCGACTCGGTATCGGCCTGGTTCCAGCGGCGCTCCCCCGCACCGGCGCTCCCGACCCGGCGGGCTGTGCCACCGCCGTCCCCGCTGCGCCGTCCAGGCCCGGCAATCAACCGTGGCCCGGCGGTACAGCGTGCTGACTCACGCCCGGCAGAACCGCTGAGCCGTCTCGGTGGCCGTGCTAACACGATTGCGGGCGGCGAGAGCACCCGCCCCGGTTCCTCCTTCCCGCCCCCAGGCCGGCTCGCGAACCCTGCCCCGGCAACCAGCCAGGATGCGGCGTCCCCTGAGCTCCCGGTACGCGCCGGTGCGGGGATGGGTCTCCCCCCGGCCTACTCACCAGAGGCGATGTCGAGCGCGATGGTCACCGGTGTCGGCGACGCCACGGCGGCTTCCGCCGCCCCCGGGGCGATCTCCTGGTCCTCCGCCGGTGATGCGGGCTGGCAGGCTGCCGAGGCGGCCCGCCAGCCCGCATCCAGCGGAACGACTCGGGCCGGCCTGCCGTTGCGGGTCCCGATGACCCACCTCGTGCCGGGTAGCGCCGAACCCGGGCCACGGCGCCGTCCACCGGACACGCCCCCTCGGTCTCCGGAAGCAGTCGGTGGCCGGCTCGCCAGCTTCTATCAAGGTGTTCGGCAAGGGCGCGACGTCACCAGGGACGCCGCCCCTCGCCGGGATGCCCAGGAGGACATGTGACGCCCATGAGCTCAGACGCACAGAACCTCAACTGGTTGATCAATAACTTCGTCGAGAGGGTGCCCGGTGTCGCGCACACCGTGGTGGTCTCCGCGGATGGTCTGCTTCTGGCCGTATCGGACGGATTCCCCCGCGACCGCGCGGACCAGCTGGCGGCCGTCGCCTCGGGCCTGGTGAGCCTGACCCAGGGCGCTGCCCGGGTCTTCGAAGCGGGCAACGTGACGCAGACTGTTGTCGAGATGGAGCACGGCTTCCTGTTCATCATGGCGATCAGCGACGGCGCCAGCATGGCGGTCCTCGCGGCGCCGTCGTGCGACATCGGGCTTGTGGGGTATGAGATGGCGCTGCTGGTAACCCGGGCGATGGACGTTCTGACGCCGGCACTACGGGCCGAGCTGCAGGGGATCCTTCCGCGGTGAACCGACGGGAACACAGGGGGTCAGGGTGAGCATTGATCCCGAGAACGCCCCCGGGCCGGTTGTCCGTCCCTACGCGATGACCGGTGGAAGAACGCGCTCACGGTACGAACTTGCCATCGAGGCGTTGGTCTTCACGACAACCCTCGGCGAGGAACGGGCAATTGACCTTGCCCTGGAGCAACAGACAATTGCCGCCATGTGCCAGCATGTGCGATCGATCGCGGAGATCGCCGCTGGCCTGCGGGTTCCCCTCGGCGTCGCAAGGGTGCTGGTAGGCGACATGGCGGACGAAGGTTACGTCCGGGTACACCAGCAACCGGACCGCGACGAGGCGCCAGACCTCGCGCTGCTCGAAAGGGTTCTCAGTGGCCTTCGAAAACTCTGACCACCGACGGGTCAATTCATCCGTCGCCACGACATCAGTCAAGATTGTTGTTGCTGGCGGTTTCGGTGCCGGCAAGACGACCTTCGTGGGTTCGGTGTCGGAGATTGTGCCCCTGCGCACTGAGGCTGTGATGACCGAAGCCGGGGCGCACGTCGACGACCTGACCCACCTGACCGACAAGACGACAACCACCGTCGCCATGGACTTCGGGCGGGTCTCCCTGGATGAGGATCTGATCCTGTATCTGTTCGGTACGCCAGGACAGTACCGTTTCTGGTTTATGTGGGACGACATCGTCCGCGGCGCGATCGGTGCCATCGTGCTGGCCGATACGCGGCGGTTGGCCGACTGTTTCGCCGCAGTCGACTATTTCGAGCAGCGACAGCTGCCGTTCGTCGTAGGCGTGAACTGCTTCGACGGTATCCTGCGGCATTCCATCGACGATGTTCGGGAGGCCTTGCAGATCAACCAGGCCGTACCGATCATCACCTGCGACGCGCGGAACCGTGACTCCACGAAAAGCGCGCTCATCTCGGTGGTCGAACACACCATGTCCCGAGCGGTAGCGCGGACCTGAACCCGGGCCCGCAGCCGGCCGAGGGCGACCCCAAAGAATACTGATCAACTCGCCCTCGGCCGTACGGGACGTTACGGCCGCAGGCGGCTGGGATATTGTCGGCCCCACTCCTTTATCGCATCAGCCGTACTGCTGCACCCGGTCCGACTGCGAAACAATGCTGCTGTCCGAATCTTCACCGACGATCACAAGCTTGTATCCCTTGTTCTCTTCCGGGCGCCACTGACCGCCGACCAAAGGTGTCTTCGCGACGTTCTTGGGGATGTTCGCCAAACCGCCGAAGGCGAGCGGCCCCACTATCGTGTTGATACGCAGTTTACCGATGGCATCCGCGAGTGCCGCCCGGTCACCGAGGGAGCCGACCTGGGCCAGCGCTTCGGTGGCAACCTCGTACAGCGCGTGCACGAAGCCAAGGGTCTGCAGCCATGGCTTCCCGGTCTTCGCGGTGAAGTCGTCGGCGAGCGCCTGGGGGGTGGCCCCCGTCAACGAGCTCCGAAAACGGTGCACAGGTGACCACCAGACCTCGGTGCCAAGGTTGCTCGCATTCGTTCCGAGTTCCAGGACCGACGCCGGGAACAGCAAGGCCTTCGCCACCGTTACGATCTTTGGCTTGAAATCCTGCCGGACTGCCTCCCGCCAGAACAAGGCAAAGTCGGCCGCTGTCATCACCCCGGTCAGGATATCCACTCCCTTGCTCTTGAACTGGCTCACCAACGGGCTGAAATCTGTTGTGTTGGCCGGGATCGCGGGTTGCGCCGCCAAGGAGTAGCCATGCCCGGCAATCGCCTGCGGGAAGGCCCCGGCGAACGCCCTGCCATCGGGGTCATCTGGCCACAGCGCCCCGACTTTCTTGTTGGTGCCGAGCTGCGCCCACATTCCCAGGTAAACCTGGATCACATCCTCCAGGCCCCAGAAGAAGTGATAGGTCCATTTAAACGGCTTCGTGAGGTCGCCACCGCGCCCGGAGAACCACGACTGCCACGGAGCCGCGGTGGAGATGCATGGCACCTCATTCGCCTCGCACTGGTCCGCAACCGGGTTGACCGTGTCCAGCGTCGACCCGACCAGCACGACGTCCACGCCATCGATGAAAATCAGGTCGCTGGCCGCCTGAGCCGCCCTGGTCCGGTCGGACTGGCTGTCCCGGAAAACGATGTCCACCGGGTAGGTCCGAGTGCCTATGGTCAGGCCACGCCGGTAGAAGGAACGCATCGAGTCGGTGACGTACCTGTCCGCGACGCCGAATGCGGCCAACGACCCGGTCTGCGGGCTCACATAACCGATCCGGATGGATCTCGACGCTTGCGATCCGTCGGAGCCCCCGCCGCACGCGGCAAGCGGCAGGGCGGCGGCGGTCATTCCAGCCAGGCTCAGCAGCTTCCGGCGGTCCAGAGAGCCACCGCCCCAACCGTCCGGTCGGGCCATGATCGGACGATACGAGCTGGTCGTGGCGCAGACGCCGGAGTCCGAAAGGCTGCCAGGTCGTACCGGGTCAGCGCCGGTCACACAGTCAGATCGGAGCATGGGACCTGATCCTGCCGCACCCCGGTTGAAACCTGGGCACTGGGTCCTGGTCAACACGTATCCAGGAGATCAAAAAAGGGAGTTTTGTTCCCTGCATCGTGCATTGTCACCCGTTGTTCTGACGCTCGGCACGGCCACCGGAGCAGGCGATCACCGAGACCGGCCAGGACGCCCTCGGCCGGGCTGCCTGGATCCGCCGGGACGGCCCAGCGAACCATGAGCGCACGCATCCCAGCCCCGCTCCTTGATCCACGCCTCTCTTGCCAGTCGCGCTAATTGATCGCGCACCACCGGTTGGTCCCGTCCTCGAATGTCAGACCACCCACGTCCTTGCCCGCGTCGCCCTGTCGCACGCGGTTGAAAAACAACGCCTTGACGTCCTTGAGCGGCCCAGCGGTGAACTGCACATCGGCGAAGATCTCGGTCTCGGTGCTCAGGCTGTTCTTGGCGATCGTGTAGGTACCCTGCTGAGCGTTCCAGCTGTAGGCCCCTCGCCCCATCGGGACCACGAGCTTGTCCGGAAGTGCCGCCAGCGGCTTGAGGTCCGCGCTGTCCGCCTGGTAGCAACGGTAGGCACCATCGATCAGTGCCAGCCCCGCAGCCGCGTCCGGATTACTCGTCGTCGATGTCTGCGACCCCGCGGACCGCGAGGTGGACGCCACCGACGTCGGCGCCGCCTCCGGAGCGCTCTTTCCACCGGTCACCATGACATACACGCCGATCGCGACGAGTGATACCAGTACCGCGATGGCGAGCGGGCCCACCCAGCCGTGTCGATAGCGCGCGAAGATTCCGGACGGGTAGTCATCCTCGTCGTCAATATCAATATCGTCGGTCAGGTCGGTGTCGCCGGTGAGATCAGGGTCGAAGTCGGTCCGGCTCGCCACGCCACGCCGATTACCGGGGGCGTTGCCGCCACGCCTCGCGGAGACCGCTGTCCGCCCGCTCAGTGCCCGGCGGCGTTCCTTCGCCCCCTTCGTCGCCATGCCTGAGATCGCGTCGGCGGACGACGCCCGCGCGGACGATACTCGCGGGGGTGCCGCACCACCGCGGTCCGTCTTCTTCCGGACGGTGGTGGACGGCTTCCAACCGTCGTCCTCAACGCTCTCCGGCGCGGGCTCCAGCCGCAAAGCCTCGGTCATCGCGGCTTCCACCGGCGGTTGAGGCGGCAGCGCGGCAGGTGGCACGCCCTGGGACAGCGGACCGCTGTCCCAGGCGGGAGCCCGCACGGGGTGATGACTGTCCCGGTCCAGCTCAGGCGTGCCGCCAGCCGCCGTGCCAGCCGCATGGCTCCCCGACGATGGCGGAGCCGGCGGCAGGGCGGGCAGCGGCAGGGCGGTCGCCGGCCCCAGGGGTGTTCGCGGCGCGGTGAGCGGATCAACGCGAGGTCCGGCCGGGTCCCGGTGAAGCGGGGGGGGGATCGTGGCACGGCCGCTGGCATCCGCTCGTCTCGCGGCCGTCCGCGCGGGCCCGTCCGGTGGCGCGAAGGCCCGGTCGTCCGTACCGGAGCGGCGAGGAACCGGCCTGCCTGGCGGATAGCCGGAGTATCCGCCCGCGCTGGGCTCGGCCGGGCTGGGAGGCTCCGGTAACAGGACTGTCCGGCTCACGGCCTCCGGGCGGCGCCTCGCGTCATCGCGCTCCATCCGCCCGGACTCCGCTGTCTGATCGAACGCCCTGCTGCCGGAGCCTCTTTGGCTGCCGGCGTCAACGGGCCGGCCGGAGCGGGCGATGGCATCACGCCCACCGGCAGCGCCGCGCGCGGATCCCGGGTAATCGGGAGGCTGGTGACCGCTGATCGCATAGCTGTCACCCTGCGGAACGCCATAACCGTCCGGCTGCTGGCCACCGGGGTAGCCATTCGCGCCGCCAGTAGGCCCGCCTCTCGGCGGACCATCGGCGCCGGTAGGCGTATATCCGCTGCTCCCATGGTCCGCGGGGCGCCCGGTAGCGCCCGCGAACCCTCGAGGGGGCGGCGAGCTGGCCGTCGAGCCGCCGGCCGGCCGATCCGCGGCCGCGCCGGTGGCGTTCCCCGGCGGCTGGAACGCCTGCGCACCAGATGCGGCCTGACCAGCGGCGGGGAAGGCCGTTAGCCGGTCGTCGGCTGGCGGCCAGTTGCGCCTGGCCTCAGCGGAGCCGACAGCCTCTGAGCGGTTGGGCCCGAAGCCGCGGGGAACTTCGGGCTGGCGGTCGCGCACGCCGGGATCCCGGCCCGTGCCTGGACCCGCGGGCGAGGACTGCCAGGCCAGACCAGCGCCGCGCGCGGAGTGCCCGTCGTCGGCGCTGCCCACTGACAGGTCCCAGCGCCCGCTCCCATGCCCAGGCCCGTGCCCGGCCGGCGTTCCTGGCAGGCCTGGCACGCCTCGCCCAGGATCAACCTGGTTCGGCAAACCATCCGTCCACGGTTCATGACGGACCGGATACGGCGGGTGCTCAACGGAGGGGTATGCGGAAGGAAGCGGTCGGTCATGGGTGGAGGAGACGTCAAAGGGGTCGACCGCGGCAGCCGCCGGCCGTGCGGGCGAGCCCGAGCCGGAGCGCCGGCCAGGGTCACGCTCCGAGGGCTGGTATGCCGGAGCGGTGACATCCCAGGATGATTCTCGGTCCGACGGCTGATACGGACGGTCGTCGGTCTCGCCGACCCGTTCCACCGCAAAGAAGTCATCCGCGCGTCGCGCCGGTGAACCGGATCGCTCCGATGGCCCCGTCACAGGCCCACCCGCGTCACCGGAATCACCGGCCGTCACCCGCGGACGCCACATCTTGGCCGCGCTGTCCCACACCCACGCGCCATCGTCGCTCAACCAGCGCCCGAAGTCGTCGGTGGGCATGTCCTGCCCCCCAGGTAAAGGGCGTATATGCCCAGGAAACGCGAAAAAACGGATAGCCCGAGCATACACTAGTGCTCATCATCCGGCGCTCACACACTGGTCCGCGATCTCACGAACGACCTTGGTCGAGTCGGAAGAATTAACATTGTTGTTGAAGGCGACGTACTGGTCCTCCGGGTAGGTGGCTTCCAGCTTCTCCAGCGTGCATGCGCAGTAGGCCCGCAGCCCCCCGCTGACTTGGACGCACTCATCCAGATAGGCCGTGCGTACCGGTCCGGAGTACTGCCGCGGGTATCCCGCCGAAACACTCGCCGCGACCTTGGCTGGTCCGTGGCTCACGGTGTGCCCACCGGCGTGGCCGAAAAGCAGCCACCCACCGAAGCCGAGCAGAAGCGCCAAAACCGCCGCTCCACCGATAAGCGCGGAACGCGGCAGCGGTGAGATACCTCGCGGGAACCCGCGGGTCTCCCCGTCGGCGGGCCCGGTCAACGGGCCGGACCGGGTCGCTCGGGCACTCGCCGTAGCGCGTCGCCGACGCCCATGGGTACGCGCACCGCTGGAGCCGGCGCGGCTGCGCGCCCCCGCCTCCAGCGCAGCACCAGCAGGGACGCGGTCACCACGGTCACGCTCAGCCGGGTCCCACCCCGGGGCGGACGCTACGCGATCATCCTGGGCATGCTGGCTCAGGCCTGGTGACATCTTCTCGGCGCCCGGCACCCGGCCACCGAGGACATCAGCCCCGGCAAGATCACCGGAACCAGCCGGGATGTCACCCTCCCCCACAGCCCCCGCGAGCCAGGCCCCGGCGATCGGGTCAGATACCGGGGCGGGATCCCCGGATGCCCTGCCCGCCGCGGGGACACCGGTGCCGATCAGGTCAGTACCAAGCAGATCAGTACCAAGCAGGTCAGCGCCGAGCAGGGTGCCGTCGGGCCGGTCCCACCCACCAGGGCTGGCCGGTTCCCCCCCGACGGCCGGCTGGATGCCCGGCCCGACGCCGGGACCCCCCGTATCGTCATGGATCGACCGCGGCCAGTCCACACCCGCCACCGAAAGATCGTCCGCCGCGGGTAGGGCCGCTGTGCTCCGCGGGAGGGAAAGCAACGAGAAAGCGCCGGTGGACTCGACCACGATGCCATCCGTGGCAGGGTCGGCGGTAGCGGGGGCAGCCGTGGATCCCGCCGATCCGGTGGGACGCGGCGCCGACGGCTGCCACGCCTGGGCGGCCTCATCCCAGACGTAAGCGCCGTCATCGCTGACCCAGCGACCGTGCTCGTCGATGCGCATGTGTCATCCTTCGGACCGAAACAGACGGTTCCAGGGTGCCATGCCGCCTGAAGGCGACGTCACCCCGGCATCTGAACCAGACCGGAAACGCCCGTTATGCCTGTATCGCCGGAAATTACCTGTCGCGTAGCCGACTACGAGCGCCCGGCGGCAAGGCTGTCCGGCTCGCGCGGCCCGGTCGGGACGCGACAGAAAACGAGGCAGCCGGCAGGGGATGCCGGACAGTCAACAGAGCGTAGAGGTGATCAGAACTTCCGCCTTCTGCAGCTCCTTCACGGTCGCATAACCGGTGGTGGCCATGGCGGTCCGCAGAGCACCCGCAAGATTCAGGGTGCCGGGATTAACCGCAGCCGGGCCCAACAGGATCTCGCGCAGCGTCCCGGTGACAGGTACGCGCTCCCAGACACCGCGGGGCAGCCGTGAATGCAGGACATCCATGGACCAGTACCCGCCGTGGCCAGGCGCCTCGGCCGCGGCGGCCAGCGGCGCGTCGAGCATCACCGCGTCAGCGCCACAGGCAATGGCCTTGGCAATGTCACCGCCCGTCCGCATACCGCCATGGGCGATCACATGGACATAACGACCGCCGGACTCATCCAGGTAGCGCATGCGCGCCCCGGCCGCATCCGCGATGGCGGTCGCCATCGGAACCCCGACCCCGAGCACCGCGCGGGTGGTGTCCGCCCCGCCCGGTCCGACACCCACGATCACACCAGCCGCCCCGGTCCGCATCAGATGGAGGGCCGTCGAGAAGGACGCGCACCCGCCCACCAGGACCGGCACATCGAGCTCACCGATGAACCGCTTGAGGTTCAACGGTTCACCCGCCCGCGACTGGTGCTCGGCGGACACGGCTGGCGCATGGATGACAAGCAGGTCTATACCACCGGCCTCGAGGAGGAACGGGTATAGCGCCCCGACCCGTTGGGGACGCAGCGCGGCAGCGGTGACGACGCCGGATTCGCGTATCTCCGCCAGCCGCTTGACCACCAGCTCCGGTCGGATCGGCGCGGCATAGAGCTCGCGCAGCCGCCGGGTGGCCGCCTCGGCGTCGAGGGTGGCGAGCTCCGCCAGCAGCGCATCGGGCTCCTCATGCCGGCTCCACACGCCCTCCACGTGAACGACGCCCAGACCACCGAGCCCACCGACGCTCACGGCGCTCACCGGCGAGGTCACCGCGTCCGCCGGAGCGGTGACAACCGGCAGGTCGAAACGATAGGCGTCGATCTCCCAGGCCAGCGAGACGTCCGCGGGGTCACGGGTCCGCCGCGATGGCACGATGCCCAGGGCGTCCAGCCCGAAGGCGACGCGGCCGCTCTTCCCGATCCCGATCTCGACCTCAGTCACTGTGTCCTCTCACCGGGGATGTCTCACCGGGCGCCTGTCACCAGATGCCTGTCACCGGGGACCGGGCCGACGGAAGCCGGCCGGCCGCGCGCGGGCCGGCCACGGCACAGATACTGATCATCGAGTGTTGTAGTTCGGCGCCTCAACGGTCATCTGAATGTCGTGCGCATGGCTCTCCTTGAGCCCGGCCGAGGTGATACGCACCAGCCGGCCATCCTGCTGGAGGGCGCCGACCGTCGCCGAACCGGTGTATCCCATAGCCGCGCGCAAGCCTCCGACCAGCTGGTGCGCGACCGCGGCCAATGCCCCCCGGTAGGGCACCTGCCCCTCCACACCTTGCGGAACAAGCTTGTCGTCGGAGAGAACATCATCCTGAAAGTAGCGGTCTTTTGAATAGGAGCGAGCCGTGCCCCGGCCGCGCATCGCGCCCAACGACCCCATCCCGCGGTATGCCTTGTACTGTTTGCCGTTGATGAAGATCAGTTCGCCTGGGCTCTCGTCAACTCCGGCAAGAAGACTGCCAAGCATCACCGAGTCAGCACCAACGGCAATCGCCTTGGCGATATCGCCGGAGTACTGCATCCCGCCGTCACCAATCACGGGGACGGCCGCCTGCCGCGCGATGCGCGCGCATTCGTAGATCGCGGTGACCTGCGGGACCCCGACCCCGGCCACGACCCGGGTCGTGCAGATCGAGCCGGGCCCCACCCCCACCTTGATGGCGTCGGCACCGGCGTCGACCAACGCGCGTGCGCCGTCCGCGGTCGCGACATTGCCCGCGATCACGTCAAGAGGGCCACCGTCCAGGCGGGTCGGCAGGTCGGACTTGATACGCCGCACCATGTCCAGCACAGCCCGCGCATGGCCATGCGCGGTGTCCACCACCAAGAAGTCGACGGCCGCCGCTACAAGCATCTGCGCGCGCTTGTAGGCGTCATCCCCCACCCCGATGGCGGCGCCGACCACCAGTCGTCCATCCGCGTCCTTGGTTGCCCGCGGATACTGCTCACGCTTGGTGAAGTCCTTGACCGTGATCAGTCCACGCAGGCGGTCACCGTCGTCCACCAGGGGAAGCTTCTCAATCTTGTGCTGGCGCAGCAGCAACAGCGCGTCGTCCGCGGACACCCCGACCCGCGCCGTAACGAGCGGCATCGGTGTCATGACCGCACGCACCAGCCGGGAATAGTCCCGCTCAAATCGAATATCACGATTCGTGACAATTCCCACGAGCCGGCCATCCGGTTCGGTCACCGGAACCCCGGAAATGCGGTAGCGGGCCATGAGCTCGTTGGCGTCCTCGATGGTGGCATCCGGGCCGCAGGTAACAGGCGTTGTGATCATCCCTGATTCGGAACGCTTCACCACGTCGACCTGCTGCGCCTGGTCCTCGATGGAGAGGTTGCGATGCAGCACGCCCACGCCGCCCTGCCGGGCCATCGCGATCGCCATCCGCGCCTCGGTGACGGTGTCCATCGCCGAGGACAGCAACGGAACAGCCAGCCGGATGTGCCTGGACAACCGGGTGGACGTGTCGGCATCCGCCGGCATGACGTCCGATTCCGCTGGCAGCAGCAGTACGTCGTCGAAGGTCAGCCCCAGCATGGCCAGCTTCGCCGACGGCATCGACCCTGGCTCGGACCCGATCGACTGGACAACGGGACTGTTCATGACACCTTCCATCCGCACCTCGCCACTCCCCATAACGATCAAAACCATATCCCCACGCTTTGCCCAGAACACCCACGGCCCCATGGCGGGGAACGCCGTCCTGGCGCCGGCTGCGGCCATGAGCCGCCGGGCATGCGAATCAGGCACCGGCACAAGAGCCCTACCGGCCCATCCTAGGACTCCCAAGGCCGCCGGCAAGACCGCCGGCGAGAGCGCTCGGGCGCGCGGAAGAAGACCATCATCGCGCACCCGCGCGGCGAGAAGCGCCAAAAAACGATCAGCTTGGTCTCCGCCTACCGGCATCGGCACCCAGGCAGCAGGCGGGACCAGAGAACCGGAACCACCAATCCAGTGCCGGATATGTCGTACTACGCAGTAATCCAGCGCCGCCAACCGTATGAGATGCGTAAAACGGTCTCGCGGACAGGTTGAAACACGCGATCCGAAACCGGCCAACCCCCTGGAGTCGCCCATCGGGACCACTAAGGGGCTTGCTCCGGCGTAGCGTGGGCGGCGTGAGCGACGAGCCTCTCGACCCGTTCGCGGGCGACCCCGAGGACCCGACAGCAGAGCTCGCGCGCCTCGACCCGGTTGAGGACACCGAACTGCTGGAGCCTCTTTCGCCGCACGAGCGCGAGGAGATACTTGCCGAGCTCGGGGACCTCGACGTCTTCCGGACCTTGCTGGAGCCCCGCGGCTACCGCGGCCTCATCGTCGACTGCGAGGGATGCGCGGAACCGCATTTCTTCGACTGGGACCTGCTCGCCGGCAACCTCCGCTACCTCCTTGACGAGGGCCGGGCCCGGGTCCACGAACCCGCGTACGCTCCGGACCCATCGTCCTACGCCAGCTGGGACTATGCGCGTGGTTACGCCGACGGGGTCTACGAGACAAGTGAAGCCTCGGAAGCTGATTCCCGCTAGCCAAAGATCACCAATCTGCGTCGGATCATGCCTTTGCCCTGATCCAGGCGGCACGTGCTA